>JBJTIQ010000179.1:0-14802 GCA_046095085.1 Actinomycetota bacterium
CATGCGAGCGCGGGCGTGGGCGGCGGTGATCGTCGGTGTCATCAGCTCCCTCGCACTCGGCGCGCTCTTCGGCCTCCTGTGGGCCCGCCTCGCACCGCGTGTCGACCTCGTCGTGGCGGGCGACGGCAAGCCCTATCCCGAGGGCTATCAGCCCGAGGGTTTTATGACCGACGACGGCATCGCCGCGCTGCTGTGCCTGGCGGCGGGCCTGGTCATGGGGATCGCGGCCGTGTGGGTGTCACGCCGCATCGCCTCGCGCGACCAGGCCCTCCTTATCGCTCTCGTGAGCGTGCTCGTCCTGGGCACGGTGGGAGCGCTCGCCCTGTGGTGGACGGGGGAGACCGTCGGCTCCTTCGACTTCGACGCTCTCGTGGCGTCGAGTCCCGAAGGCACCGCGCTCGCGGCACCCCTCACCCTGCGCATGTCGGGAGTGCTTGTGCTGTGGCCGATGGCCGGCGTGCTCGTCGTCTTCCTCGCAGCGCTTAGCGACTGGTGGCGCGGACGCTCACATGAGCGGATCGACGCCCCTGCGTAGGCCTTCCCTTCTCGAAATCGCGGCAATAGCCTTCACGTGGCCCAGCGCAATGGCTCCCGCATCCGAGTGAACGAGGTGTATCCATGGCCCAGCACCGATTTTTCGACGACGAGGGCTTTGAGTTCATGGCGCTCATCACGCTCGGCTCTGCGCCCTATCGTCTGTCTGAGCCCGGCGAGGTCTTCGCCACCACGGACCGCATCACCAACGCCGATCCCGATTCGTGGTTCGACGAGTGGATGGCCACGGCGCGGCGGGTCCGTCGGATCGCCGAGGAGGCCGAGGCAGCCGGCCACCTCGCTTCTGCACGCGACGCCTACCTGAGAGCGGCGAACTACGCGGCCTCAGCGTTCTTCTACGTCCTCGCGACCAAGGACCCCTCGCGCGAACTCGCCACGTGGAAGTGGCACCGAGAGTGCTTCGACCACGCCATGCGACTGTGGCCGACACCGGTCGAGCACATCTCAATTCCCTACGAGGGCACCCACCTGCACGGCTACTTCTGGTCCGCGGGGCCGGAGCGAAGGCCCACCATCATCCTCAACAACGGGTCCGACGGCCCGGTCAGCGACATGCTTGAGATGGGTGTCGTCGACGCGCTTGCCCGTGGCTACCACGCGATGACCTTCGACGGCCCCGGCCAGGGGCGTGCCCTGTATGACCAGAAGCTCTACTTCCGCTACGACTGGGAGGCCGTCATCACTCCGGTCGTCGACTTCCTCCTCAAGCGTCCCGACGTCGACCCAGCAAAGCTTGTGCTGGCCGGCAACAGCCAGGGCGGCTACTGGGTGCCTCGCGCCGCGGCGTTCGAACACCGACTGGCTGCCATCATCGCCGATCCCGGAGTCGTCGACGTCCGCACATCGTGGACCGGCAAGCTGCCGGAGCAGATGCTGCAGTTGCTGGCGGCCGGGCAAGACGAGCAGTTCGACCAGATCATGACGCAGATCGAGGGTGCCAGCTCCGAGGTGCGCACGAGCCTGTCTAAGCGCATCGAGCCCTACGGCCTGCCCACCCTCTCGGCAGTGCTGCACGAACTCGACAAATGGAACCTGACCGATGTCGCGGGCAAGATCACGTGCCCGACGCTCATCACCGATCCGGACGATGAGCAGTTCTGGCCCGGCCAGTCCCAGCAGCTCTACGACCTGATGACCGCACCCGGCAAGGAGATCACGCACTTCACTTCTGCCGAGGGTGCCAATTGGCATTGCGAGCCCATGGCTCCCCAGGTGCGCGGTCAGCGGGTCTTCGACTGGGTCGACCAGGTCCTGGGTTAGTCGGCGGCGATCGGCGCGTACGCCGCGTCGGTGAGTTGCAGCAGATCCTGCGGGGCGACGCCGATGTCGAGGCCGCGCTGACCGCCCGAGACGTAGATCGTCGGCAGTGCGCCCGCCGAGACATCGATGACGGTGGGAAGCGCCTTGCGCTGGCCCAGCGGCGAGATGCCGCCGGCGACGTAGCCGGTCAGGCGCTCAGCGGCGGCCACCTCCATCATGCGAGCCCGCTTGCCGCCGCGCGCAGCGGCCAGGGCCTTGAGATCAAGCTGCCCGGTCACGGGAACGATTGCGACGACAGGCGACCCATCCACCTCCGCCAGGAGAGTCTTGAAGACCGTCGCCGGGTCGAGACCGAGTGCCTCGGCGGCCTCCATGCCGAAGCTCTCGGCCGCGGGATCGTGGTCGTAGGCGTGCACCGTGTGCGGGACCCCCTCGCGGCGAAGCGCAACCAGCGCGGGGGTGCCTGCGGGTGATGCCTTGGCCACGGCTAGTTGGGCGACGGCTCGTCGCGGACGAGGTCGACGGCAGGCAGCGATGGGAGTGCCGCGATAAGCGACGTCTCCCGCCGCAGGAACGCGAGCTCTGCTCGCAGTCGGTCGGCGTCGGTGAAGGCGGCAAGGAGGTCCTGCCGCTGGGGCAGGTCGATCACGACCGCGGCAGCGACGAGGTAGGACAGCACGCGCGGGTCGTCGGGCAGGCTGCTCCCATCGTCGTCGGTGAACATCGACCGGTACTCGACGAACCGCTCGGCCACGGCTGCGGCGAGGGGTTCGGTGTCGCCCCCCGACTCCTCGGGCAGATCGGTCACGGTGGCCCGGAGGTAGGGCAGCGATGTGTCGAGCTCGCCGATGCGTACTCGACGTGTCCCCACGGTCACGATGTCGAATCGCCCGTCGTCGAGGGGTGATACCTCGCGCACCGATGTGACGGTGCCGACGTCGAACAGGGCACGGGCGCCATCGGTCCCGACCTCGCGGCCGTCTCGAATCGCGACGACGACGAACTCGCGGTCGTCCTCCGGCAAAGCCTGCAGGTCGGCGACGAGTTGGCGGTAGCGCGGCTCGAAGATGTGCAGCGGCAGCACAAGGCCGGGCACAAGCACGGTAGCGAGTGGAAAGAGGGGGAGGAGTTGCCCGGCGCTCACAATCGCAGGCTAGACCTACAATCTCCCCCATGATCCGGCGCATCGACCTACGCGGCTCCCACATGGATCCGCGCGAGGTGCTCCCGCGCGCGGCGGTCGACGTCGAGCAGGCCACCGTCACGGTTGCCCCCATTGTCGACGACGTCCGCGAGCGGGGGGCGCAGGCGGTCCTCGACTGGACCGAACGCCTCGACGGCGTACGCCCCGCGTCGCTGAGGGTCCCCGCAAGCGCCATAGCCGATGCGGTGGCGGGCCTGGACCCGGCCGTGCGGGCCGGCCTCGACGAGGCCATTCGCCGTGCCCGGCTCGTGCACGCCGACCAGCGCCGCGTCGATGTCACCACGGTCGTGGTGCCGGGCGGGTCCGTCACCGAGCACTGGGTGCCGGTCGCCCGCGTGGGCCTCTACGTCCCAGGGGGTCGCGCGGTCTATCCCAGCAGCGTGCTGATGAACGTCGTGCCGGCACAGATTGCCGAGGTGGCCTCGCTGTGCGTGGTGTCCCCGGCCCAGCGCGACCACGGCGGACTCCCGCACCCGACGATCCTGGCCGCGTGCGGCCTCCTCGGCATCGACGAGGTATATGCCGCCGGCGGAGCGCAGGCCGTCGCCATGCTGGCATTCGGTGTCGACCTGCCCGACGGCCAGCGCTGCGAGCCCGTCGACATGGTCACGGGCCCGGGCAACATCTACGTCACGGCGGCCAAGCGGCTGCTGAAGGGCCGCGTCGGCATCGATTCGGAGGCAGGTCCGACCGAGGTGGCCGTGCTGGCTGACGACACCGCCGATCCCGCTCATGTCGCGGCGGATCTGATCAGCCAGGCCGAGCACGACACGATCGCGGCCGCCGTGCTGGTCACGACGTCACCCCAACTTGCCGATGTGGTGGAGGCAGAGGTCCAGTCGCAGTTGTCTCGCACCAAGCATGTCGAGCGCATATCCGAAGCGCTGTCGGGCTCGCAGAGCGGCATCGTGCTCGTTGACGACATCGAGCAGGGCCTGCGCGTGGTCGATGCCTATGCAGCCGAGCACCTCGAGATCCACACTCGCGATGCGCGTGCCGTGGCGATGCGGGTGCGCAACGCCGGGGCGATCTTCGTCGGCGGTCACGCACCGGTGTCTCTCGGCGACTACTGCGCCGGCTCCAATCACGTGCTGCCGACCGGTGGGACGGCCGCTCACTGCTCGGGCCTGTCGGTCCAGACCTTCCTGAGAGGCATCCATGTGGTCGACTACGACCGCGCCGCCCTCGAGGGTGTCGCCGACCACGTGGTCGCGCTCGCACTGGCCGAAGACCTGCCGGGTCATGCGGCCGCCATCACCATCAGGCTGCAGGACTGACCGTGCCCTATCAGCCCCCTATCCGCGACGACCTGCGCGGGGCCACGCCCTACGGCGCGCCGCAGCTGGATGTGCCCGTGCGACTCAACACCAACGAAAACCCGTTTCCTCCGTCGCCGGCACTCGCGGCTGCGATCGGCGAGGCGGCGGCCGCCGCGGCCACGAGCCTCAACCGCTATCCCGACCGCGATGCGGGCGAGCTCCGTCGGCGCCTGGCCGACTACCTCGACCGCGAGTCGGGCGTCGCGCTGGCGGCCAACCAGATCTGGGCGGCCAACGGGTCGAATGAGGTGATGCACCACATCTTCTCGGCTTTCGGCGGACCCACTCGCACGGCGCTGGCGTTCTCCCCGACGTATTCCATGTATGAGCAATACGCTCGCGACACCTTCACTCGCTATGTCACCGTGCGGCGCGACCCCGACTTCAGCCTCGATGCGACGACGGTGGTAGCCGCCATGCTGGGCGGCTCGCCGTCCATCGTCGTGCTGACGTCGCCCAACAACCCCACGGGCACGGCACTGCCACTCGAAGTGGTCGCAGCAGCCTGCGCGACGGCCACCGGTGTCGTCGTCGTCGACGAGGCATATGCGGAGTTCCGGCGCCCCGGGGTCCCCAGTGCCCTGTCGCTGCTGCCCGGCAATCCCAACCTCATCGTGACGCGCACGATGAGCAAGGCCTTCGCTCTTGCCGGCGCTCGGCTCGGCTACGCCGTTGCCTGCCCGGAGGTCATCGATGCGCTTCGCGTCGTGCGCCTGCCCTATCACCTCTCCGCGATCACGCAGGCGGTCGCGTCGACCGCGCTCGACCACGCGGACGAGCTCCAGGGGCAGGTGGACACCCTTCGACGTGAGCGCGATGACCTCCTGTCGTGGCTGCGAGACAGGGGAGTCCGGGCCGTCGACTCGGATGCCAACTTCATTCTCTTCGGCGTGTTCGCCGACCAGCATCGCGCCTGGCAGGCCCTGCTGGATCGAGGTGTCCTCGTTCGAGAGGTCGGCCCCGAGGGTTGGCTGCGCGTCACCGTCGGCACCCCCGCCGACAATGCCGCATTGCGGGCGGCCCTAGAGGCGGTCATCACCGAAGACGGCATGATGGCCCCTTCGGAGTGAGTGGAAGGAACCCCATGGGTCGCACGGGCCGCGTCGAGCGGAAGACCAAAGAGAGCAGCGTGCTCGTCGAGATCGATCTCGACGGCACGGGCAACGCTGACGTGTCGACGGGTGTCCCGTTCTTCGACCACATGCTCGCTCAGCTCGGCAAGCACGGTGGCTTCGACCTCACCGTGCGCACCGAAGGCGACCTCGAGGTGGATGCCCACCACACCGTCGAGGACACGTCACTGGCTCTCGGCTCGGCCTTTCGCGAGGCGCTCGGCGATGCCGCCGGTGTGCGCCGCTACGGCGACGCCCTTGTGCCCCTCGACGAGTCGCTGTGCCAGGTGGCCGTCGACCTGTCAGGGCGCCCCTATCTGGTGCACGAAGAGCCGGAGATCGTGGAGCTCATCGGGACCTATGACACGACCTTGACGCGCCATATCTTCGAGTCGTTCGTCGCGACCGGGCAGGTCACCCTTCACGTGCGGGTGCTCAACGGACGCAATGCGCACCATGTGGTCGAAGCCCAGTTCAAAGCCTTCGCCCGGGCGCTCCGCGACGCCGTCGCCCTCGATCCGCGTGTCCGGGGGATTCCCTCCACCAAGGGAACCCTGTCGGCTCGGGAGTCGGTGGAGTCCTAGCCGTGTCGTGGACCGTCGTTCTACTTCTGGCGCTGGCGGGCTTCCTCATCGGCGGCGTCATCTCGTTTTGGCGACAGGGCCGCCGCAATGCCGCGTTCGTCCTCGGCGTCCTTGCCGTGATGTCGATCGCGGCGGCCTTCCTGTGGGCGTGGGACCCGATCTGATGGTGGCTCCGACGGTTGCCGTCCTCGACTACGGATCCGGCAACCTGCGCTCGGCGCAGCGCGCACTGGAGCGTGCGGGGGCGACCGTGAGCGTGACCGCGGATCCCCGCGAGGTCGCCCGCGCCGACGGAGTGGTTGTTCCCGGCGTTGGTGCCTTCGCCGCGTGCATGTCAGGGTTCGCGTCGGTCGACGGTCCACGACTCATCGGTCAGCGCATCGCCGGGGGACGTCCTGTGCTGGGCATCTGCGTCGGGATGCAGATCCTCTTCGATCAGGGCGATGAGCACGGCCGCGACACCGAGGGCATGGGCGAGTGGCCGGGCACCGTGTCGCTGCTCGACGCTCCGGTGTTGCCGCACATGGGATGGAACACCATTTCTCCCCCCGATGGCTCGCTCATGTTCGAGGGACTCGGCAGCGCGTTCATGTACTTCGTGCACTCCTATGCCGTCCAGAGCTGGGACTTCGTGGACGACGCCTCCGGAGTCCTGTCGTCCCCGTTGGTCACCTGGACGACCTACGGCAGGCCATTCGTTTCGGCCGTCGAAGACGGCGCGCTGTGGGCCACGCAATTCCACCCGGAGAAGTCCGGAGATGCGGGGCAGGAGCTGCTGCGCAACTGGCTGAAGACGGTCGGGTAGGTGGCCAAGGAGCGCGCGCGCAGGCGCGCGGAGCGCGAGGCACAGGCAGCCCGAGATCGGCAGGAGCGCGCGCGCAAGCGGGCGCGTCGCGACCGACTCGACCGTGGCAAGCAGGCCATCTCCGCGCTGGTGCCAGATGCTCCCAAGCGTGCTCCGGGCCTGCTCGCGCAGCGCCGCCGGCGTCGGCTGTTGGCCTTGGCCGCGGGGATCCTGCTGATCCAGGTCGTGCTCTGGCCGATCCTGCCCTCGTGGGGCGCGCGCCTGATCGTCCTCGCCCTCTGCATCGTCGCCGCTCCCATCGTGTGGGTGCTGTCATTTGGGCGGGTCTAGTCGCTGCCTGCCTAGGATGCGCCCCGTGTATGTGAGTGACGCCTGGTCGGGGGACCGGCCGCGCCGACTGGTGACCCTCATCCTGGGTGCGCTCTACGTGACCTTCCTCGCCGTGCCGTATCTGCGCGACCTGCCCGCCCTCGCTGGTCCGACCCCCGAGGGCGCAATCCCGTGGCTTGTCGCGGCCGCAATCGTGGGCGTACTCCTCCTCGGAATGTGCGTCTACTCCTTCGTCAAGGCGAGCAGTCCGAAGATCGGGGTGCTCAAAGTGCTCCCCGGCATCCTCGTCCTGCTGACGCCCGTGCCAGCGCTCCTGGGCCTTCAACCCGAGATCGGGCTCGTTTTCGTCTTCGCTGCCTTTTTGATGACGATCCGCGATCTCGCGCGCGGCCACGCCATGACGTTCTCCGTCATCGCCGTCTTCGGGATCCTCCTGATCTCGTCGATCTTCATGGCCGACGCTGAGGCCGAGGCCGCGCAAGGGCGTATGTCGCACTGGTGGCAGGCGATGTTTTGGGGTGCCGGCCAGATATTTCGTTTCCACCGTGCGGTCGGCATGTACGACCCCCAATCCGATCTGGGCAAGTGGATCGGCATCGCGGTCGTCCTAGCGGGCGTGCTGTTCTCGGCAGTCCTGCTCTCCGCGCTCACGTCGTGGGCTGTCAACTCCTCGCGCAAGGGCAAGGACGCGAAGGCCAACGACAAGCTGATCGCCGACGCCGTCGACAAGGCCGTGGAGCGCGCGCTGGCCGCGACGAGCGGCCCCGAGGCCGCGGCCGCCTTCGTCGCCGCGTCCGCCAAGCCCGAGGTGTCCCAGCCCGTTCCTGCTCCAGGCGAGCAGCGGGTGTGGATCGACGTGGAGCGCATCGTGGGGAGTCAGCCGATGTCGTGGTGGGAGTCCCGTCGCGTCACCGTGCCCGCCTACGTCGAACGATTGCGCTCTGCCGGGCCGTCGGCGATCCCACCGCTGTCCGGGAGTTCACGAGTGCTGCTTGTCGCGGTTGTCGAGGGTGGTGGTCGGGCCGAGCCCGAGGGTGAGACGGTCACCGCCTCGGGCGAGCGGCTGGTCGTCGTCCACGCCGCAGACTCGACCGCCGACGAGATCGCCGATCGTGTGCGCGCTGGCGACGTGGTCGTCACCGATGACCCCGCACTGCTCCAGACCCTGCAGGATCATGACGTCACCGTGGTAGCCCCCGTAGGCTCCGCGGGCTCGTCGGCCTAGGGTCATGCCATGTCGCACAACAAGATGACCCCCCGCGCGTTCGCCCTCATGCCCGCCGTCGACATCCAGGGGGGCAAGGCCGTCCGTCTGGTGCAGGGTGCGGCCGGCACCGAGACCGACTACGGCGACCCCGTGAGCGCCGCACAGACGTGGGTGGAGCAGGGCGCTCGCTGGCTGCACGTTGTCGACCTCGACCGTGCCTTTGGTCGAGGCTCCAATGCTGACGTCGTAGCGAGGGTCGTCGCGGCCGTCCGCGATCACGTCGAGGTCGTCGAGGTCGCCGGCGGCATCCGCGACGATGAGTCCCTCGATGCCGCTCTGGCGACCGGCGCCACTCGTGTCGTCATCGGGACCGCTGCTCTCGAGGATCCCGATTGGGTCGCCTCGGCCATCGCCTCCCACGGCGATCGCATCGCCGTCTCGTTGGATGTGCGGGGCACCACATTGGCCGCGCGTGGCTGGACCCAGGAGGGTGGCGATCTGTTCGAAGCCCTCACGCGGCTGGACGCCGCAGGGTGCGCGCGCTACATCGTGACCGACGTCGAGCGCGACGGCACGATGGAGGGTCCCCACTTCCACCTTCTCCACCGAGTGTGCAAGCACACGGATCGACCGGTCATGGCCTCGGGCGGCATCGCCAAGCTCGAAGATCTGCACAAGCTCGTCGAGATGATGCCTGACGGCATCGAGGGCGCCATCGTGGGACGCGCGCTCTACGACAACGCATTCACCCTCGCCGATGCGATTGCGGCGGTCCAGGCCCGGTTCGATTTCTTTGAGTGGGGTCCGCCGCAACCGTGACCTTGGCCATTCGTGTGATCCCCTGTCTCGACGTCGATGGCGGTCGGGTGGTCAAGGGGGTCAACTTCGGTGGCCTTCGCGACGCGGGGGACCCCGTCGAGCTCGCCGCGCGTTACGACTCCGAGGGGGCGGACGAACTCGTCTTCCTCGATATCACAGCATCGTCGGGCGACAGGGAGACGACCTACGACGTCGTGCGCCGTACCGCCGACCAGGTCTTCATCCCGCTCACGGTCGGCGGGGGCGTTCGCGAGGTGGACGACTTCGATCGTCTCCTGCGCGCGGGTGCCGACAAGGTGAGCCTCAACACTGCAGCGGTTCGAGATCCCGACCTGGTCACCAGGGCGGCGACACGCTTTGGATCGCAGTGCGTCGTGCTCTCCCTCGATGTGCGTCGATGCGGTGATATCACTGTCTCCGGATTCGAGATCACCACTCACGGCGGCCGCAGTGGCACCGGAATCGACGCGATCACCTGGGCTCGGGAGGTTGCCGATCGTGGAGCCGGGGAGATCTTGCTCAATTCCATGGACTCGGATGGCACGCGACGGGGGTTCGACACCGAACTCATCGCGGCTGTCCGGCACGCTGTCTCAGTCCCCCTCATCGCCAGCGGGGGCGCTGGCACCGCGGCCGACTTCCCGCCGGCCGTGCACGCGGGAGCCGACGCAGTGCTTGCCGCAAGCGTGTTCCACTTCGGGACCCTCAGTGTCGCCGATGTCAAGCACGCGCTGGCCCGGGCCGACCTCCCCATCAGGCCAGCAGGCAGGATGTCGGCGTGAGCGCGCCACGATTCGATCACGAGGGCCTGATCCCTGTCATCGCCCAGCAGTGGGATACCGGTGAGGTCCTCATGCTCGCCTGGATGGACGCCGAGGCGCTGCGCCGCACTCGCGAAACGGGGCGTGCCACCTACTGGTCGCGCAGCCGCGGCGAATATTGGGTCAAGGGCGAGACTTCCGGCAACCCCCAGTGGGTGCGCGACGTTCGCATCGATTGTGACGGCGATGCGCTGCTACTGATCGTCGAGCAGGAGGGGGTCGCCTGCCACACCGGGCAGCGCACCTGCTTCACCGAGACGATCCCGGATAAGTCGACGTGAGCGAGAGGGTCGCGTGGGGGTTCCCGCTCCCCGCACCCGGGGGCACGGCGCCTGACCTCGCCCGCTTCCGCGAGCTCGCACCCGGGCGCCGCGTGATTCCCGTCGTACGCCGTCTGCTGGCTGACGGGGAGACGCCCGTGGGGCTCTACCGCAAGCTCGCGGGCGAGCGCCCCGGCACATTCCTCCTCGAGTCGGCTGAGCACGGGCGCGCCTACTCGCGCTACAGCTTCGTTGGCGTGCGCAGCCAGGCCATGCTCACCGAGCACCTGGGCGCTGCCGTGTGGACCGGCCACCCGCCCATCGACGTACCGAGGGGGGGAGATCCGCTGGCGGCACTGCGCGACACGGTCGACCTGCTCCAGACGGATCCGCCCCAGGGACTGCCGCCGCTGACTGGGGGAATGGTGGGCTATGTGTCCTATGACGCCGTTCGTCGGTGGGAGCGTCTGCCCGACAACCAGGCCGACGAGGTGGGCATCCCGGAGATCGGATTCCTCCTGGCCACCGACCTCGCCGTTCTCGATCATGCCGACGGCACCGTCCTGCTGATCGCCAACGCGATCAACCTCGATGCCAGCGATGACCGCGTCGATGAGGCCTGGCACGACGCGATGGAACGCATCGACGCCATGGCGACGGACCTGACAGCTCCCGCACCCTCGACGGTCGCCACCTTCGATCCGGACGCTAGCGGCGAGGTTGCGCCGCGCACGTCGGTCGAGGACTACCTGGCGTCGGTCCAGCGCGTCAAGGAGCACATCCGGTCCGGCGATGCGTTCCAGGTTGTGCTGTCGCAGCGCTTCGACGCTCGTTGCGATGCCTCGTCCCTTGACGTCTACCGGGTCCTGCGGGTGACCAATCCGAGTCCCTACATGTACCTGCTGCGCATGCCTAAAGCCGATGGGTCGGGTGTCGCCTTCGACATCGTGGGTTCGTCGCCCGAAGCCCTCGTCACGGTCAACGATGGTCGCTGCCGAGTCCACCCCATTGCGGGCACGCGTCCGCGCGGATCGACGCCGGAGGAGGACGCCGCCCTGATCGAAGGCCTGCTGGCTGACGACAAGGAGCGTGCCGAGCACCTCATGCTCGTCGATCTCGGCCGCAATGACCTGGGTCGAGTATGCGTGCCTGGATCCGTGGAGGTCGTGGACTTCATGCAGGTCGAGCGCTACTCCCACGTTAGCCATCTGGTCTCGACCGTCGTTGGACGGCTGGCTCCACGAACGACCGCTTACGACGCCCTGGTGGCCTGCTTCCCCGCTGGCACGCTCTCGGGCGCACCGAAGCCGCGCGCGATGCAGATCATCGATGAACTCGAACCTGCGCGGCGCGGGCTCTACGGCGGCGTCGTTGGATACATCGACTTCGCCGGTGACCTCGACATGGCCATCGCCATCCGCACGGCGGTGATCAAGGAGGCGACGGCGTACGTGCAGGCAGGTGCGGGGATCGTCGCCGACTCGAGCCCTGAGTCCGAGCACGCCGAGTGCGCGGCCAAGGCGGCAGCGGTCTTGCGCGCAGTCGCGGTGGCGAGTTCGATGGGCGGTCTCGTCGAAGGGACCACCGTTGCGTGAGTACATCGTCACCCTGTCGACCATCGCGGTGGCGGCTGTCGTCGTCATTGGCTCGTTTGCGGCCACGTGGGCTGCGGCGACCGTGCCGGTGTTCGCCGGCGAGGCGGGAGCTGCACCCACCCGCGACATCTCCTTGACGGGCGGTCAGCTCGTGCCGCTGGGCGCAGCACTCGGCTGGCTCGCGCTAGCGGGAGCAGCGGGATTGCTGGCGACGCGCACGTGGGGCCGTCGCGTCATCGGTGCGGTGGTCGTCCTGGCCGGCGGAGGTGCAGGAGCCAGTGCCATGGCCTTCGGGCTGACGGGGGCCGCACTCATCGACAGCGCACTCGCGGCGCAGGACCAGGCACCGGCCATCTCGGTCGCACGCAGTGCCTGGTGGATCGCCGCCATGGTCGGCGGTCTCCTGGTCCTCATCGGTGGTGCCCTGGCCGTCATGCGCGGGCCGGGGTGGCCGGGCCTGTCGCGAAGGTATGAGCGGGCGGCCAGACCGGGGGCGGCGCCCGTGGGCGGTGTTGCCGCCTGGGATGCACTCGACCGCGGCGAGGACCCCACGGATCCGCCTCCATCGGCTGGTTGAATAGGGGCACCGGTCGATCCGGTCGCCGTCACAGGAGGTCAGGCATGGTCGAGGGCAAGCGCAACAGCCACGGTTCCACTCCCGCCGCGTGGACGCTCGTGGTGCTCGTGACCATCGGGACCACGGTCTCGACCGTCGCGCTCATCTTCGGTCACTGGGTCGGTTTTTGGATCGGTGCCGCCATCGTCGGCCTCGGGGCGATCGTCGGAGGCGTGATGCGAGCGGCCGGCCTCGGCCAAAGGCCCCGCTCAACGACCCCGGCCGACGCGTAGTCGACCGCCGTCGGCGAGCGCGTGGATCGCCCGGGCCGCCCTTCCGGCGGTGCCGACTCTCGAGGCCTCGTCCTGGTGGTCGAAGACGAGGAGTCCATCGCTGACGTCCTGACGCTCTACCTGGCTCGTGATGGGTTTCGCGTGGCCGTGGAGTCGACCGGGCCCGGTGGTCTTGCCGCCGCGCGGCGGCTCCAGCCCTCGGCGATCGTGCTCGACGTGGGCCTGCCGGGGATGGACGGGACCGAGGTCTGTCGTCAGCTTCGCGCCGACGGCGACTGGACCCCGATCCTGTTCTGCACTGCCCGTGACGACGAGATCGACCGGATCCTCGGCCTGGAGATGGGCGGAGACGACTACATCACGAAGCCGTTCAGCCCCCGTGAAGTGGTCGCCCGAGTGAGGGTCGCCCTACGCCACGCTCAGCCGTCCCTTCCATCCGACGTTCTCGTCATGGGCGATGTCGAACTCGACCGATCGTCGCGTCGCGTATCTGCGGCGGGGGAGCCGGTGGACCTCACGGCCACCGAGTTCGACCTGCTCGAATACCTGATGTCCCACCCGTCCCGTGTGTTCAGCCGCGAGCACCTGCTGTCGGAGGTGTGGGGCTATGCCGCGATGGTGGGGACCCGCACGGTCGACGTGCACGTGGCGCAGGTGCGCGGCAAGCTGGGCGATGCCAGTCCCATCAGGACGGTGCGCGGCGTCGGCTACTCCGCCGAGGTGTCATGAGGCGCGCCGGGATCCTGTCGCGCATCGTGTTGCTCACGAGCGCTGTCGCCACTGTCGCCGTGCTGGTGGCCGGCCTGATCTCGTTCCCACTCATCCGGGGCAATGCCCAGGCCCTCGCCCTCGACGATCTCTCGCGGCTCTCCGGCTTGACGGCCTCCGCGCTCCGGGTCGGCCCGGGTGGCACCTATGTCCTTCCCCCGCGCGTGGGCAGTGTGCTGCAGGCGGAGCAGGTGACCGCCTACGTCGTGTCGCCCGGGGCGACCGAGTTGCCCGAGGGCGTCACCGTCGACGACGTAGCGGCCGTGACGTCGGGCTCGTCGGTTGCGGTGGTGGTCGACTCACCGGCCGGGCAACTTCTCGTTGCGGGGCGCCCCCTCGAGCCGGGGATCGGTGTGCTCCTCGTGCAGCCGTCATCCGTGGCCGGGAGCACGGCGGCCCAGGTGCTGTGGCGACTGGTGCTTGCGCTGCTGATCGGGCTCGCGATCGCGATCGTCGTCGCCGTCGTCGCGGCAGGGCGCATCACGCGGCCGCTGCGATCGGCCGCCGAGGCAGCGCATCGACTCGGGGGTGGCGAACGCGGGGTGGGACTGCGACCCGAGGGCCCGGCGGAGGTGGCGGAGATCGCCGAGGCACTCAATCGCCTCAGCGCGGCGCTAGCGGTCTCCGAGGGTCGCCAGCGGGAGTTCCTCCTTTCGGTCTCGCATGAGTTGCGCACTCCGATCACGTCGATCCGCGGCTACGCGGAGGCCCTGGCCGACGGCCTGGTGGATATCGACGATGTCGGGCGCACGGGAGCCGTCATGACGACCGAAGCCCTTCGGCTCGATCGCCTCGTCAGCGACCTGCTCGACCTCGCGCGCCTCCGCGCCGATGACTTCCGCATCACTCCAGTGTCGATCGATCTGGGGTCGATCGCACGAGAGGCGACGCAGGTATGGGCCGACCGCTGTGCGCGTGTTGGCATCGAGTTCGCTTCGAGGGTCCCGGAGCGTCCCGTCATGGTGTTGGCAGATCCCACCCGGCTTCGGCAGATCGTCGACAACCTTGCGGAGAACGCCCTTCGCGTCGCGCCAGAGGGCACGCATATCGCCCTGGACGTTTCGACGGATTCACCCTGGGGGACCTTGACCATCAGCGATTCCGGACCCGGCCTGCTTCCCGACGACCTCGCCGTCGCCTTCGAGCCGGGGATTCTCCACGAGCGCTACCGGGGGCTGCGCCCGGTCGGCACCGGGCTCGGCCTGGCCATCGTGGGTCGGCTCGCGCAGGGCATGGGCGGGTGGGCGCGCGCAGCGGTGGCATCCGAAGGCGGGGCTGCCTTCACGGTCGGAGTCCCCCTCGTAGGCCACGCCT
>JBJTIQ010000180.1:0-2583 GCA_046095085.1 Actinomycetota bacterium
CGCGCTGGTCATGTGGGAGGCCCAGTTCGGCGACTTCGTCAACGGCGCGCAGACGATCATCGACGAGTTCATCTCCTCCGGCGAGCAGAAGTGGAACCAACGGTCGTCGCTGGTCATGCTGCTGCCCCACGGCCATGAAGGTCAGGGGCCCGACCACTCCTCGGCGAGGGTGGAGCGCTTTCTCCAACTGTGCGCTCAGGACAATATGACCGTGGCCATGCCCTCCACGGCAGCGTCCTTTTTCCACCTCCTGCGCTGGCAGGTCCACTCCCAGCTGGTGCGCCCGCTGGTCATCTTCACTCCGAAGTCCCTGCTGCGCGCCAAGCACGCGACTTCTCCGCTTGCCGACTTCACCTCGGGCAGCTTCACGCCGATCCTCCCCGACACAGTCGTCGATCCCGCCACCGCCGAGCGAGTGCTCCTGTGCAGCGGAAAGGTCTACTACGACCTCGTCGCAGAGCGCGAAGCTCGCGGCGACACCCGCACGGCGATCATTCGCATGGAAAGGCTCTACCCGATCCCCTATCGCACTCTGCCGGCGCTTCTGTCGACCTACCCCGGCGCGGCTCCGGTGCGCTGGGTGCAGGAGGAGCCGGCCAATCAGGGGGCGTGGTCCTTCATGGCCACCAACCTGCCGGAGATCATCGGCCGCGAGATCGAGGGAGTCTCGCGCCCATCGTCGTCGTCGCCCGCAGTCGGCAGTCACCACCGCCACGAGGAAGAGCAGCGGGCCGTCATCGAAGCAGCCTTCGCGTAGACACCATGTACTTCACCGATCGGGGTATCGAAGAGCTCGAACGCCGGCGCGGCGACGAAGAGGTCACCCTGGAGTGGCTGGCCGAGCGGATGCGCGAGTTCGTCGACCTCAACCCCGACTTCGAGATACCGGTCGAGCGCCTCGCCACCTGGCTGGCGCGCCTTGACGACGCCGATGACGACTGATTAGGCCCGAGCAACACCGTCGGCGCGCGCTGCCGCCGCCACGGCGCGAGGCACCTGAGCCGACACTCGGCGATCGAAGACGCTAGGCACGATGAGATCGGCGTCCAGTTCGTCGACAACCACATCGGCGATCGCGTGGGCGGCCGCCAACTTCATCGCGGGGGTGATGGTGGTGGCCCGGACATCGAGAGCCCCTCGGAACACACCCGGGAAGGCGAGCACATTGTTGATCTGGTTGGGGAAGTCGCTGCGTCCGGTCGCGACGACGGCGGCCGTGCGTCGGGCGACCTCTGGATGAACCTCGGGATCGGGGTTGGCCAGGGCGAAGATGATCGAGCCCGGTGCCATCGTGGCGACGACATCGTCGTCGACCTGACCGGACGACAAGCCAATGAAGACATCGGCGCCGGCCATGGCATCGGCGATGCTCCCGCCAAGCCCCGCGCTGTTGGACCTTGCGGCGAGATCGGCCTTGACTGGATGGAGGTCGTCACGGTCCAGGTGAATGATCCCCTTGCTGTCGCCGACCGACAGATCGCCGATACCTGCCTCCAGCAGGATGTTGGCAACGGCCACGCCTGCAGCACCCGCCCCGGAGATGACGACCCGCAGATCGCCAAGCTCGCGGTCGGTGACGCGCGCGGCGTTGAGAAGGGCGGCCAGCACCACGATGGCCGTACCGTGCTGGTCATCGTGGAAGACCGGGATGTCGAGCAGGGCGTCGAGACGCTCCTCGATCTCGAAGCACCTTGGGGCACTGATGTCCTCGAGGTTGATGCCTCCGTAGGCGGGGGAGATCCGCGCGACCGTCTCGATGATCTCCTCGGTGTCCTTGGTGTCGAGGCAGATCGGCACAGCGTCGACACCGCCGAACTCCTTGAAGAGCAGGGCCTTGCCCTCCATCACCGGGAGCGCGGCCAGGGGGCCGATATCGCCGAGGCCGAGGACCGCCGTGCCATCTGTGACGACGAGCACCGTGTTGGACTTCCAGGTGTAATCGCTGGCCAGAGCAGGATCCTGCGCGATGGCGGACGACACCCTGGCCACGCCCGGCGTGTAGGCGAGGGCAAGCCCGGCGCGGTCGCGAATGCGCACGGTCGGGCGTACCTCGATCTTGCCGCCCTGATGCAGCGGAAACGCAGGGTCGATGTTTTCTGACCAGTCGGAAGCCACGGCGCAGTCAACCACGATTCCTGGGTCGGCGCCCCAGCGGCCGATAGCGCAGGATGACCTTCCCGATGATGCGCGAGTCGGGAATGGATCCGAAGTGACGACTGTCACGGCTGCGATCCGGGTTGTCACCCTCGACCCACCATCCGGCGTCATCTCGCCGCACGACGCGCTTGACCGCGAGGAGCCCGGCGTACTCCGGATGGTCGATCACGACCACGTCCCCCGGCGCCACTCGACGGGTGCGCCTGGCCAGCCACCACTCCCCGTCCCGCAGGGCCATCTGCATGGAGTCACCGGCGATCGCCACGGGGAACCACGGAAGCCTGCCCATGGCCGGATCATGCCGGGCATACGGCGTGCCGGTCTCAGGGCCCCGGACTAGGGTGGAGGCGTACGGCGCCGATGCGCCCCCGGACGGAGGAACGATGCTCACTCGGATCACCGCGTGGCTTGCCCCGCGCACCACGG
>JBJTIQ010000181.1:0-5457 GCA_046095085.1 Actinomycetota bacterium
GGCGATACGCGGCTTCTCCATGTCGGCCATCGCGCACAGGCGATCGACGAGTCCGTGGAGTTGGGGCGCCTGCTCGGGCGTCACGACGTGGGCGCGCATCGCGCCCATGGCGAGGGAGTCGGAGAACCACCACTGGCCGAAGAGCAGCGCGGCGCTGATGCCGAGGACCCAGATCGCGCTCACTCCGAGCGCGTACATCACGGCCGCGAGGATGACGTAGAGCAGGCCGAGTCCGAACATGGTGCCGAACATGCGGGCGGTCAGCCCTCGGTCGGTGCCGTATCGAGTGCGAGCCATAACGAGAGGACGGTCCCCCGAGTCTTTGGGTTCCTAGGCCTTGCCGCCCTCGATGGCGCCCCCGCCACCGCCGGGCCCGAGCTCCAGGCGCATCGCCTCGAGCTCGCTGTCGACCTGGCTCTGGTTGGCCATGCGCTCGAGCTCGAGGGTGAGGTTGTCCTTGCCCGAACTCGACACATCCTCGAGGGCCCCCGACGCCACCAATTCGTCGATCGCTCCGGCCCGGGCCTGCATCTGCGCCGTCTTGTCTTCGGCTCGCTGGACCGCGAGACCGACATCGCCGAGCTCATCGGAGATACCGGCAAATGCCTCATTGATCTTGGTCTGTGCCTCCGCGGCGGAGTAGGTGGCCTTGATCGTCTCCTTCCGGGTGCGGAAGGCCTCGACCTTGGCCTGCAGCTGCTGCGACGCGGCGACGAGCTTGTCCTCCTGGTCTTGCAGCTGGGCGAGTTGCGTCTGCAGGTCGGCGATCTGGGTCTGCAGGCCGCTCTTGCGCGTCAGCGCCTCGCGGGCAAGATCCTCGCGCCCACCCGCCAACGCGGCCTTAGCCTGCTCGGTGAGCTTGTTGGTCTGCTGGTCCAGGCTCTGGATCTGCAACTCGATGCGCTTGCGGCTCGTCGCCACGTCGGCCACGCCCCGACGCACCTTCTGCAGCAACTCGAGCTGCTTTTCGTAGGAGTAGTCCAGGGTCTCGCGCGGATCCTCCGCCTTATCGAGTGCCTTGTTGGCCTTGGACTTGAAAATCAACTTGAAGCGCTGCCACAGACCCATGAGTCCTCCCGATCCTGGATGTCCCCTCCAGACTAGGGGGGTCTCGGCACTCATGCGCCCCCGGTCACCGGGCTCGCTAGATTGACGGCATGTTTGGTCGCAAGCCCGCCACCGAGCCGGAGCCCGTTGAGGAGACGGCCCCCGGCTCCGGCAAGGGGCGCCCCACGCCCAGCCGCAAGGAGGCCGAGGCCGCGCGCAAGCAGGCGCTGAAGGTCCCCAAGGATCCCACGGCTGCGAAGAAGGCGGCGCGCGAACGCGATCGCGAGGCCCGGGCCGCCCAGCGCGCTGCCCTGGTGGCCGGCGATGAGCGCGCCCTGCCGGCTCGCGATCGAGGCCCCGCTCGTCGCTACACACGTGATTTCGTCGACAGTCGCTACACGATCGCCGAGTACTTCATCTTCATTGCCCTGGCCGTGCTGGTCCTGGGCTTCGTCCCCAATCCGACCATCCAGGTCTTCGTCTCGATCGCATGGATGGCACTCGTCGCCATCGTGGCCTTCGACGAGGCGTTCTTGCTCATTCGACTCAACAACAAGTTGCGCAAGCAGTTCCCCGACAAGGCCGAGCGCAAGGGCTGCCTCTTCTACGCCGCGCTGCGCACCCTGCAACTGCGCCGCTTCCGGCTGCCACCACCGCGCGTCAAGCGCGGCCAGCTGCCCGTCGAGTAGACAGCGACGCTACGCCTGCGGGTGCAGGCTCATCGGGCCGTAGACCTGGCGGTCATCCTCGTAGAGAACGACGGCGTCGACGCCACCGTCGAGGAGGTCACGCCACGACTCGCCCAGCCACGTCTCGGCGTCCGCCTGCGTGGGGAACGGGTCGAGCACCGCGGCCGCCGGGAGTGAAGCGGCCGGATTGCCCTGCAGGTCAGTGAAGATCCATGTCCAGCCCATGGCCTGACCGTACGCCGATCCGATGGGCGGCGAGCCCCCTTTGACTCGGCTCGCCCCCGCGTGGTCGGATGACCCCACAACTGAACAGACGCGCCCGATGTCCAGGGGAAGCCGGTGGGATTCCGGCACTGACCCGCAACCGTGAGCTGCAGGAGAATGCCTCCCGCGGCAAGTCGGAGCACCTGGCGGGCGCGAGCGCCTAGTGGATGCCATCTGGCATTCACCCCGTCGAGGTCTGCGGGGCGTGGCAGCTACTCCAGGGACGACTGTCCCCGAAGCGGCCCCATCGCCAAGTAGGTCGCTCACCCTGGAGCACGAGTGAAGTTTCGAATCGTCGGCGTCGTCATCGCCGGCCTGCTGGTCGCGACCAGCGCCGTCTCGCCGTCTTCCGCCGCACCCGTTCGCACGGCGTCGAGTGACGCCGGGCTATTCGGCTCGTCGGACCCGACCTACGACGGCGTCTACCGCCAGAGCTTTGCGCTCATGGGGCTGGTGGCTGCCGGGGCGGCTGTGCCCGACAGCGCCGTCGCGTGGCTGGTCGGGCAGCAGTGCGCGGACGGGTCGTTCATGGGCTACCGGGCCGACACCGCGGTGCCGTGCCCGCCCTCCGATCCTGCGACCTACACAGGACCCGACACGAATTCCACCGCACTGGCGCTGGCTGCCTTGACACTGGCCGGCAACGGGCAGGACGCTGAGTCGGCGGCCCGGGCAGCCCAGGACTGGATGCGCCAGCAGCAGACCCGCGGAGGCGGCTTCCCCTACTACGCGGGCGGCGCGGCCGACACCAACTCGACCGGCCTGGCCATTGCCGCTTTCGGCCTGGTCGACGGCACGGCCCGCGTGCGCCAGCACGCCTCGACCTATCTGCGCCGCACGGCCTACGGCTGCACCGCCGAGCCGATGCAGGTGGGTGGCCTTCCCTACATGGCCGGCAGCCTGCCCGACGCGCTGTCGACCACGCAGGGACTGCTCGGCCTGGCCGACGCGTTCATCGTCACCCCTCGAACGCAACGCAAGGCCGCTCCCCGGGTGACCTGCGACTCCGCCGGTCGACCCACTGACGCGACGTCGGCAACGTCGCGGTGGATCGCCGCGCAGATCACCGCCAATCGCGGCTGGCTTCCCGACGCCTTCACGCCCGGCGAAGCCGACTGGAACTCCACGGCCCTCGGCGTCATCGGCCTCGTGGCCTCGCGTACGTCGGGCAGGGCGACGACGCTCGCCGTCGCCGCGCTCGAGAAGAACGCCGAGTCCTACATCAATGTCGGGACCTCTGATCGGCCCGCCGCCCTCGGCACCCTCTCCCTCGCCGCGATTGCCGCCGGAGAGGACCCTCACAACTTCGGCGGCATCGACCTTCCGGCTCGACTCCTCGCGACGTTGCAGAAGTAGGGACGACGACCATGACCCAGCGGCGAGTGCTCGCGGCGACGATCATCGTCGTCGCGGCTGCGCTCGCGCCGGTGATGACCGCGACCGCGGCCCAGGCAGCGGCCTACCGCTACTGGTCCTACTGGCTGGGGGCCGATGGCCAGTGGAGTTTCGCCAACGTCGGTCCGTCGTCGCGCGTGCCGGCCGACGGCACCGTCGACGGATGGCGCTTCTCCGTGAGCGGCGTCGCTGGCAACGACCGGCCGAGCTTCGCCCCCGACTTCGACACCGTGTGCGCCGACACTCCCGCGCAAGAGGGGCGCAAGCGCGTCGCGGTCATCGTCGATCCCGGACTCGCGCAGGACGCGCCCGATGGCGAGCAGCCTCCCGGCGCCTGGGCACTGTGCGTCGTCGTCGACGCGCGCGCCAGTGGCTACGACGTACTCCGTGCCGCTGCGTCGGTGCGGGTCGACGACGGTCTCATCTGCTCCATCGGCGGCTATCCCGCGCGCGAGTGCGCGGTCGTGGTCGATGAGCCAACGCCGGAGCCGAGCCCGTCGCCCAAGCCGAGCAAGACGCCAGCGCCCACCAAATCCCCCCGGCCGGCGCCCACCGCAACGGCAACTCCGACATCGGCACCGGCCACCGCAGGCGCGGCAGCCACGACCACCGAAGCGAGGCCCACCGCTGCCGTGGTGACAACTGCGTCGCCACAACGCACGGCCACTCCCTCGCCCACTCCTTCTCCCACCGCCGCCACCACTACGCCACCCGAGTCCACTCCGACGCCGACGCCGTCGCCCTCCCTGTCGGTCCTCGCCGGTCCCGTCACGTCCGATCCGGGTGAGGGTGGCAGTGCGCTCGGCGTCGGAGCTGCCGTCCTCGGCATCGGGGTCATCGGCGGCGGTGCCGTCGTGCTCATGCGCCGGAGGTCGCCGTGATGCCGCGCATGCTGCACCCGGGCGCCTGGTGGCTGTGGGCCACGGGCCTGGCCATCGCGGCGTCGCGCACCAATAACCCGCTCCTTCTCCTTCTGATCATCGCGGTCGCGGGCTTCGTCGTCGCGGCTCGACGACCGACCGCTCCCTGGTCTCGGTCATTCGGCGTCTTCCTCCGCATCGGCCTGATCGTCATCGCCATTCGCGTGGTGTTCCAGGTGATCGTCGCCGCGCCCATCGGGGTCACGGTGCTCGTCACACTTCCCTCCGTCACGCTTCCCGACGTACTCGCTGGCGTGCGACTCGGCGGCCCGGTCACGGCCGAGTCGATCCTGGCGGCGGTCTACGACGGCCTGCGCCTGGCGACGATCCTCGCGTGCGTCGGCGCCGCCAGCTCGCTGGCATCGCCCGCGCGCCTGCTCAAGGCCGTCCCGGCTGCGCTCTACGAGTTCGGTGTCTCCGTCGTCGTCGCCGTCACGTTCGCTCCCCAGCTCGTCGCCGACCTTGATCGCGTGCGCGCTGCGCGCCGCCTTCGCGGTCGGCCCGAGGGAGGCGTGCGCGGTGCGGCGGGTGCCGCGGTGCCCGTGCTCGAGGGCGCACTCGAACGCTCGGTCGCGCTGGCCGCCGCCATGGACTCGCGCGGATACGGTCGACAGGCGGAGCGCAGTCCCGCCGTACGCCGCGCCACGACCACAGCACTGCTCGTCGGCCTCGTCGCGCTCATCATCGGCGTCTACGCCCTGCTCGATGCCGCCGCTCCGGCCTACCTCGGGCTGCCCCTGCTCGCGGTCGGTCTGGCATGCGGCCTGGTCGGCTTCGCTCTCGCGGGTCGACGATCCACGCGCACGCGCTATCGACCCGACCCGTGGGCCTGGCCCGAGTGGGGCGTCACGGCATGCGCGCTCGTCACGGCCAGCACCTTCCTCGCGGCGAGCGCCATGGGCATGGCCGGGCTCGTCGCTCCCGTCGACCCGCCCGCCTGGCCGGCGGTGCCGCCCCTGGCGGTCATCGGCATCCTGGTCAGCGTGCTCCCCGCCGTGATCACGCCGCCGCTGCCGCGCCCGCGCATTCCCGTCGGGTTGACCCGCGAGGCGGTGGGCGCATGATCCGCTTCGACCACGTCACCATCACCTACGAGGGCGCAGCGTCGCCCGCGCTCGTCGACGCCGATCTGCACATCGAGG
>JBJTIQ010000182.1:0-3456 GCA_046095085.1 Actinomycetota bacterium
CGTCCTCTTTGCCGTCTTCGGAGGCGATGTCATCGGCACCGGCATTGCGTTCCTCGACTTCGGCCTTGTCCTCGTGGGCGGCGCGGCATACATCGTCTTCGCTCTAGCGGCGACTCCCTTCAAGCGCATCATCATGGGACGGCTGACCGTGGCCCGGGCTTATCGCGCCTACGCCGAGGCCACTCACCGCAGCCTGCTCGAGATGACGGCTCCCACGGTCGCCGTCGAGGCGATGGTCGCGCGCACAGTCGCTGACCACATGGGCGTGCGCGGTGCCACGGCCGAGTGGATCAACGGATTCATCGTCGACCTCGAGCGCACACGGCTTGCCCTGCTAGCACTTCTCGCCCTCGAAGACCAGGACGAGGACTATGCGGTGCGGCTTGCGCAGGCCAGCGGGCTCGTCGCCAGGCGTATCGGCGACTCCCTGGTGGGTCCGATCTCCCGAGATGTCGCCACGCCGCTCGCAGCGCTCGAGGCACTCACCCGTGCGGCCCCCAACGAGCGACTGCGCGTGCTAGCAGAGGACTTCGTGCAGCCGCTTCGCGATGCTGCCGCGCGACTGGAGAAGCCGTGGCCCATCGGCCGGCGAGCCGAGCTTTCGCCACCGCGCATCGTCAATCCACCCGTCATGCCGAGATTGCGCGAGCACTGGGTGGCAGGTGACCCCGTGCGCGAGCACGCGGTGCGGCTATGCGTCGCCTTCGGCATCGCCAACCTTGTGGCGCTGCTGATCTCGGTGCCGCATTCCTACTGGTTGCCCATGACGGTGGCCTGGGTCACGAAGCCTGACCTGTCAGGCACTGTCACTCGCGTCTTCATGCGCGTGATGGGCACGCTCGTGGGCATCGTGGTGACCACCGGCTTCGTCTTCGTGGCCGACGCACTCAATCTCCGGGTCATCGTGTCGATCCTGGCCATCGGGATCGCGTCCTACCTGGCCATCGGCTACATCTGGGCCAACTACCCGGTGGCGGTCGTGGGCATCACCAACTTCGTGCTGATGTACGAGTTCCTCGACGGTGCCGACGCCAAATCCGGCATGGTCGCGCGAGTGGCCTTCACCGTGCTTGCCGGCGTGTGGGTGCTGATCGTCGCCACGACGCGGCCCCGTCGCTCGAGTCTCACGGCTCTCGATGCCCTTGAGCGCACGGCGAGTGCCATCCGCGCCTACGCCGCCGCCGTGCGTGAGGGTCACGACCCGACCGACGCGCGTACGACGGTCAACCGTGAGCGGCTCGGCGCCCTGACCGCGGTGTCGGCCGCGGCACCGGAGCCGCACGGCCTGTGGGAGCGGCCCGGACCCCACGTGGATCCTGCGGATGCGGCCGTGCTCCTCACCGATGCACTCCAGGCTGCCTCGGTCGTCGTGGCCGAAGAGCTCCTGCACGAGCGCCAAGAGGACGATCCCGCACTGTGGCAGAGTTTCGATGCGACGCTCGACGACATGGAGTCGCGCATCAAGGCACTGCGCGCCGGCTAGCCTGCCGGATAGGGAATCGACTTGAAGAGCGCATCCATCATCGGCACGCCCAGACCGCTCGCCATGTCGTATCCGGCGTAGGCGGAGCAGCATCCGATCATCTGGACGCTGTTGGCGCCGATCGTGACGTCGTAGAAGGGCGATGGGGTCTTGGCCGCTGCCTTGTAGAGCCACGGATTGACGAAGCCGAATCCCGGATAGCCATCGACGCTTTGCTGTGCGGCCATCAAGGCGAGGTTGGCGCCCAGGAACGGCGTACCGCCGCTCGTGCCACCCACGGTGAAGACCTGGTCGCCGTAGACGATCGGCCACCCCGGTCGCATCGCGCCGAGGAGCGCGACATCGGGCACCGCGCGCGGACCCGCCGGCGTCGACCCACCCTGATACCAGGGTCGGGCGAAGAGCGAACTCGGCCCGCCGCCTCCCGCCGCCGTGGGCGGAGTCGCGGCGGGACCTCCCACGAAGGGATAGTCGTTCCACACGACTTCGTTGGCGCGGGTGTTGTCGGCGGTGATCTCGAGTCTGGTCCCGCCCATAGCGGTCGCCCATGGCGAACTCGCCGGATACCACACGGTAGGCCCTACTTCGAGGGCCTCCTGCGCACCGCACATCGACGACCCGTAGTCGCCCGCTGCAGCGATGACACTGGTGCCGACCAGCGCAGCCATGCGCAGGAGGTCTTCGCTCAGCGCGAGATAGGGCTGCATGTAAGGAACCAACTGCGACTCGCACATGCCGTAGGAGATGGAGACGACGTCGGGTGAGTCGGTGCCCTTGCCATCGACGTTGAGCGCGCGAGCGATGCCGTCGATGAAGCTGATCTGCGCCTCGGATACCTCCACCAATCTGATCGTCTCGGCCTCGGGCATCACTGACGACACCGTGATGAGGTCGAGATGGGTCTCGATGGTGGCGTTGACGAACGGCTCGGCGAGCCCCGTGCCGAGAGCGATGCTGACGGGTGGCTGCTTGTAGCCGAAGCAGGCGGCTGCCCTGTCGAGGTCGGCCTGTGCGAAGCCCCCACCGAGGGAGAGCACCGTCAGGCTGGTGCCGGCACCGCGCATGCCACGCGCGGACAGCGATGTCGATCGGTAGGCCTTGCGGATCTGGGCGGGCGCAAAGACGGCTTTGTCTCGCAGCACCTTGGCATCGCAGGTGCCCGGCGGGAGCGTGCCCGTGTTGGTCGGCCAGGCCAGGGGCGATCCGGCCGAAGCTGCCAGCTCCTGGAGATCGGTCTTCTGCTGCGGATCGACGCCGGGCACGTCGGCAGAGGCGACGTATTGGATGTAGATGGCGGCCCACTCGGACACCAGGCCCTTGAAGTCCGCCGGGGCGCCGGCGATCTGCTTGTCCTTCACGATCGAGTAGACGCGGTAGGGATACGTCGCCGTCGGCTGGCTCACGCGCCCCTTGCTGTCGTAGAGCTTTTCCCACACGGATACCGGCGCGGTGAAGCGGGCGAGGAGGCGTGAGGGGTCGACCTGCACGCGTACGCCGGCGCGCTTGGCGGCGCTGCGCAACTTCTTGAGGGTGGCCGCGCTGGCACCGTAGGCCTGTCCGGCTTCGCTCAGGGACATGAAGTCGCGGTATTCGATTTCGTCGGGATTCGATGCCTTGGTCGCCCGGATATCGAGGGCGGTGCTGTCGCGCTTCAGGCCGGCGATGACGGTGAGGTCGGGGTCATCCGCCCGCAGGTCGATCGGCCGGGAGCGCGACAGGGCCTGTGCGAGCGGATCCGCCGGCGAGCCGATCGCGGAGGATGTCGGCGTCGCCACCGGGTCTGCCGAGTCGATCGATGTGGCAGGGGCCGTCGGCACACCGGCGGCTGGCACCGGGGCAACCGAACTCGCGGCAGGAGCGAGGAGCATGCTCACGAGAAGCGCTCCGACAATGCCCGCGACCAAGACCTTTGCTGTGCTCAATCGACGTCTCACGCGACCGACCCTAACCGAGAGGGCTGAGTCACCGGGGTC
>JBJTIQ010000183.1:0-3372 GCA_046095085.1 Actinomycetota bacterium
CAGGCCTCCACCACGCGCACCGAGCCCGAGGGAAAGGCGACGCGCACGATGTCGCCAGCGGACAGCGAGCCGGGAGTCGCTCCGGCCTGCCGGGCCGAGATGACGACGTCGCCCACCTTCACGTCGACGTGCATGTCGCCACCGACGAAGGTGGCGTCGACGACGGTGCCGTTGCCGTCGGGCGCCGATGAGATGGCCACGCTCTCGGGTCGCACGGCGATGAAGACCTGGCCGTCGGAGGCTGCTGAGCTGTCGGTTGCGAGCGTGTCGGGCGACAGGGCGCCGAAGCCGGTGACAGTGATCGTCTGGGCGCTGGCGGTGCCCTCGAGGATGTTGGCCTCGCCGATGAAGTCGGCGACGAAGCGGGTGCGGGGCGCGAGATAGACGTCGCGGGGCGGGCCGACCTGCACGATGTGGCCGCTGTCGAAGACGGCGACCTGGTCGCCCATCGACATCGCCTCGTCCTGGTCGTGCGTGACGAGCACGAAGGTGATGCTGGTCTCGCGCTGCAGTCGCTTGAGTTCGGTCTGCATGCCGCGGCGGAGCTTGAGGTCGAGAGCGGAGAGCGGCTCGTCGAGCAGGAGCACCTCAGGCTCCTTGGCGAGGGCACGGGCCAGTGCGACGCGCTGCTGCTGGCCACCCGACAACTGGCTGGGACGTCGCGCGCCCAGTCCCGAGAGACGCACCATCTCGAGGGCGGCGTCGACCTTGCGCGCGATCTCGGCCTTGGGCAGCTTGTCCATCTGCAGGCCGAAGGCGATGTTCTGCGCCACGGTCATGTGAGGGAAGAGCGCATAGGACTGGAAGACCGTGTTGACGCGGCGTTTCCACACGGGCACGTCGTCGATGCGCACGCCCTTGAGGTCGATCTCGCCGCTGTCCGGCGACTCCAGGCCGGCGATGCAGCGCAGGAGCGTGGTCTTGCCGCAGCCGGAGGGGCCGAGCAGCACCGTGAACGAGCCGTCCGCGACCTCCAGGCTCACCGAGTCGAGGGCCTTGACCTCGCCGCCCTCGGGCGTGGGGAAGGTCTTGGACACGGCGCGGATACTCAGCGCCGACCCGGCTGTATCACCCACCTAAGCCTCCTTCGCCGCGGCGGCCTTCCGTCGTCCCGGCGCTCGCGAGACTAATGGGGCGCAGCGGGTCACCGCGGCGATTCCCCCGCTCAACCTGATGGGGGGGCGATGACGCGCAGGTGGTCCACCGCCGGATCGACGCTGCCGCGGACCCAGCCGTAGGGGGACTGGGCGGTGTCGTGCAGGAAGTCGAGGATCTCCTGGGTGATGGCCTCGCCGGGCAGCACGTTGGCGACCCCGGGCGGATAGGCCGCGAGGGAGTCGGCCGAGACGCGGCCCACGGCCTTGGCGGCCGGCACGATCTCGGTCGGGCTGAGGTAGGCGTCGCGCAGGTCCATGCGCCGGGGTGCGTTGGGCGGCAGGTGGATGGGCGGATGGGCCCCGAGGTCCTGCTCCGGCAGGTCGTGAAGTGCCGCTGCGACGTAGTCGACGTCGAGGCGGCTGCCGGCGCCCACCAGGCCGACGATGCACGTGTCCGTCGCCATCTCCACGTGGATGCGATTGCGCTCTTCGAGCAGACGTCGCGCGACATAGCCCGGGACGCCACCGGAACGAGTGTCGACGACGAAGCGCAGCGGATCGAGTGCGATGACGTCAGGGGCCGCGTGGATGCTTGGATCCGGATCGGCGTACCTGCCGTTGGCGTTGAGCACCTCGCGCAGGCGTTCGACGTCAGCGATGCTCGCGCCGATGCCGGGAATGCCGTTGATGAAGAGGTCGCGACGTGCGAGATCGAGCGATGCGTAGAGGATGCCCGACGGGCTGGTGGTGCCAAAGGTGGTCATGGCGCGCACGATCAGCGGCTCCAGTTGATCGGCGAAGGCGCCATGGCCCAGGTGCAGCATGGCCGACTGGGTGAGACTGCCGCCGAGCTTGTGGGTGCTGGAGATCACCAGATCTGCCCCGGACTGCAGGGCGGATTTGGGCAGTTCGGGATGGAAGCCGAAGTGACTGCCCCACGCCTCATCGACGACGAGCGGCACGCCGTGCCGGTGCGCGACCTCCGCGCTTGCCTCGATGTCGGCGCACGCGCCGAAGTAAGACGGGGTGACGATGTATGCCGCGGCCGCTCCCGGATGCGCCGTCAACTGCTGATCGACCGCTGCGGCCGTCACCCCGTGTGAGATGCCCAGGGCCGGGTCGACGCTCGGCTGCACGAATTCCAGTCGCAGTCCGGCGAGGATGGCACCGTCGATGACCGACGTATGCACAGAGCGCTGCACCACCGCGTGCGAGCTCAGTGCGCGAAGGGCGAGGCACGTGACGTGGTTGCCCTGCGACGCACCGTCGGTGAGGAACCACGTGCGCCGAGCGCCCCACGCCTCGGCGGCCAGTTCGAGGGCTTCCAGTAGGGGGCTGGTGGTCTCGCCCGGGGCGGGCAGATCCACGCCCTCGGTGAACATCGGGACGTCGACCGCGAGGAGTTCGGGGCCGGCGAGTTCGGCCAGGGACGGATGGTGCTTGGGCTGGTCCTGGTGGCCCGGCACTCCCAGGCGAACCCAGCCTTCGTCGGCATTGCGCCGCAGCGCCTCGGCGTAGGGGGCGCGAGCCTGCCGCTCCTCGTGGGTCACGGCCCCATCCAAGCGCCTGATGCCCCACCTGCTGCGGAGGGTCACGGCTCGGCCTCGAATGTCCGCAAAATCCCCCCTCGGGGGAGACCCCCGGTGAGAATGGCGGAGTTCCTCAACCGAAGGGGTAGTTATGCGTTCGATGAAGACCCTGGCCGCGGCCGGAGCGCTGCTCATGAGCGGCGCCGTGCTGGTGGCCTGTGGCGGCGGAGGAGGCGGAGCGACGTCGAGCTCGGCCGCCCCGGAGTCCAGCAGTGCAGCACCGGCTCCCGAGTCGAGCAGCGCGGCACCGGAGTCCAGCGAAGCCGCGCCGGCAGCCGATGGCCTGCTCGCTCAGATCCTCGACACCGGAGTCCTGCGCGTCTCCACCGATCCGGCCTACCCGCCGCAGTCGTCGTACGACGAGGCCACGGGCGAGTGGCAGGGCTTCGACATCGACGTGGCCAACGAGATCGCCACGCGGATGGGGGTTACCACTCAGTGGGAGACCCCGGCGTGGGATGTCATCACCGCCGGCAACTGGAACGACCGCTGGGACATCTCGGTGGGCTCCATGTCCATCACCAAGGAGCGCGCCGAGGTACTCGGCTTCTCCGAGCCCTACTACTTCACCCCCGCCGGCGTCGCGGTGAAGGCTGACAGCGACATCCAGTCCGTCGACCAGCTCTCCGGCAAGCGGATCGGCGTGTGCGGGGCCTGCACCTACGAGTTCTACCTCAACCGGACCC
>JBJTIQ010000184.1:0-8739 GCA_046095085.1 Actinomycetota bacterium
GATGGGGGCCCTGGCCGAGGAGGTCGGAGTCAGTCGCCAGACCGTCTACAACGAGGTGCATTCCAAGGACGCGCTCGCCGAGGCCATGATCATGCGCGAGTTGCTGGTCTTCCTCGCCGCGGTGGAGCAGGGGTTCGACCGTTATCCGTACGACGCGCCGCAGGCCGCGCGTGCCGCGACGCGCGGTGTGCTCGAGCTCGCCGCAGACAACGACCTCCTGCGCGCGGTGGTCTCGGGTGCCCAGGGAGCCGACAGCGACCTGCTGCCCCTGCTCACGACGCGATCTGAGTCGCTTCTCACCATCGCGACGTCGGTCGTCCACGATCGCCTGCGCGCCTATGCCCTGGCTCTCACCCCGTCCGACCTCACGGGCGCGGTCGACATGATCGTGCGGACGGTGCTCGGGCACGTCGTACAGCCCAGCGGCTCACCGCGTGCGACGGCTGATGCCGTGGGACGTGCGGCGGAGCGGCTGCTGCCGGCTAGCGGATGACCGACCCCTTGCGCAGCGGCGCGATCGCGGGTAACTGAGCCAGGGCGATGACGGCCAGCACCAGGAAGACCGTGATCCAGGAGTTCGACACCTGGAGAATGCCGCCTGCGATTGTTGGCCCCAGCGCGGCGACCAGATAGGTCACTGTGAACGCCATGGCGGTGAGCCTGGCCGAGGCGCTGGCGTCTGGCGCGAACTCGCTCAGCATGCCCAGGCTCATGGCAAAGCCGCCGCTGTTGGACATCCCGAAGAGAAACAGGGTTATGGGCGTCACGAACGTCGGATCGATCGCGAAGACGACGAGGCAGAGCGCCGTGACGACTGTGGTTGCTACCCACACCGCGCGACGGCCGGGCAGGTGCTGCGTGAGCCAGGGGAAGATGAGCCCGCCGATGACCTGCGAGAAGGCGAAGAGTCCGAAGAGCCAGCCGCTCTCGGCGGCGGTCCAGCCGCGCTCGTCGAGTGAGGGAGCGATCCAGGCGACGGCGCCGTAGAAGACGACCGAGTTGATGGCCATATAGGCGGTGAGCGCCCAGGCGATCGGGCTGCGCCAGGGCAGGGACGACAGGCGCACGCGGGACATGCCAGCGTCGACGCCTCGCCGCCAGGGCCGCTCGACGAGGGCCCACGCCATGAAAGCGATGACCGCTGGCACGGCCCACAGGGCGAGTGCTGCCTGCCACGACCCCGTCAACTGCGCCAGCGGCACGGTGAGCGCAGCGCCGAGGGTGGCGCCGGTGAACATCACGGACGTCCACAGTCCGGTGCTGGCGCCGATCGCGTCGGGCACCTGCTCGCGCACGATGCTCGGCACCAGGCCGGATGCCAGGGCGATGCCGGTCCCCGCGAGCACCACCGACACCGCAAGCACGCCCGGGACCGTCGCCCACCAGCGGATTCCTGCAGCGAAGGCGAGCACCGCCAGGGCCAGCCACACCGTCTGCGTGCGCCCGAGGCGTGCCGCGACCGTGGGCACGATGAGCGCGACGGCTCCCATGAAGATCACGGGCACGGTCGTCAGCAGTCCGATCGCGACGTCGCTCCATCCCGTCGCAGCCTGGATGTCGATCGTCACCGCGGGGATGCTGGTCAGGAGCGTGCGCAGGTTGACCGCGACGAGCGCGAGGGCCGTCAGCACCAGCCAGCGCGGGGTGGCGGTGCCCCTCATGTCGGACCCCCGTACCCAATGCGAGGCCGCTCGCCGTCGAAGGTGATGGGCAGGCCCGGCATGCGCACCGACTGCCCGTCGATGTCGACCGCCGTGAAGACCTCGAGAGCCTCGGCCTGCTCATCGGCAAGCAGATCTTCGGGCAGGGCAACGACATCCGCCGGTACGTCGTTGCGTGCGAGGCGCTCCAACGCGTCGCGTGCCGTGAATGTGCCGAGCACGGCCTCGAGGTCGTGTCTCAGCTCTGCGGCATGGGCGACGCGGTCGGCATTCGTGATGTAGCGCGCGTCGGATGCGAGGTGCGGCGCACCCAGTGCATCGCACAGTCGCGCATACACCCCATCACCGCCAATGCCGAGGCAGATAGCACCGTCGGCCGTCGAGTAGATGCCGTAGGGCGCGAATGCCGGGTGTCCGCTCCCGCTCCGCGTGGACGCGGATCCCGTGACCTGCTGGGCGACGACGTGATAGCCGACCCAGGTGGCCCCGGTCTCCAGCAGTGAGGTCGCGACGTCCGACCCTTCGCCGGTGAGCTCCCGTCGGTAGAGGGCGGCGATGACGGCGAGCGCCAGCCAGGTGCCCGCGCCGACGTCGAGGACGGAGACACCGGCCCGTACAGGTGGTCCGTCCGGAATGCCGGTCACGCTCGCGATGCCGGTGCGTGCCTGCACGACGCCGTCGTAGCCAGCACGGTCCGCCTCGTGACCGACGCGGCCGTAGGCATTGAGCGCCGCGTGGATGAGACGCGGGTGTGTGCTGCGTAGCGTCGCAGCGTCGAGCCCGTAACGCGCCAGCGTGGCCGGGCGCAAGTTGGTTACCAGTACGTCGGCCTGATCGATCAACCCCTGCAGTCGTGCGCGACCGGCGGACTCGCGAATATCGAGGCGCTCGCCCCTCTTGTTGCGATTGGCGACGTGGAAGTACGCCGAGCCGCTGCCGGTGACCGGTGCCATGCGCCGGGCATCGTCACCCTCGGGCGACTCCACGTGGAGCACGTCGGCGCCCAGGTCGGCGAGGACGGCAGAGGCCCAGGGGCCCGCGACATTGGAGGTCAGATCGACGACGCTCACACCGTCGAGGGGCCGGTCGGGCGATGCCGTCACCGCGCGCCTGGATTGCGCTCGGCCTTGTTGAGTGCCTCGGTCGTGTCACCGCCGAGGTCGGCGGCGAGGAACTCCCGGGTCTCCGGGATCGCCAGGTGCAGGTCGGTGACCTGGTGCACCTCCACCGGGAGGTCGCGTGCCGCGAGATCGAGCACGTGGCCGCCGTGCTGGCGGTCGGCGCTGATGAAGTGCAGGTGGTAGCCCGCGATGGCAATCGCCTGGGTGTATTCCGGGCTCCAGAAGCCGACGAGCGATCCCTCGATGTCGGTGAAGTCGAAGATGGCCTGGTCGGCGACGGCGGAGACCAGGTCGGTGCCCGACTCGTGCTTGCAGGCCGTGCGTACCTTGATGGCATCGAACACGCCCGTGGCGCGGAAGGCGACGATGGCGTTGGCCGACGTGCGAAGACCATCGAGTTGCGCCTGCAGGTTGTCCCACGAGGTGACGGACGAGAGCGCGTGGGTCTGGTCGGCGACAAAGCTCACGACGGAGGCGAATGGCGTGAGCTCGTCGTCGCCCGCTTCGGTGACAGAACCGTCGGAGCGCGCCTGGTAGCAGTGCCCGTCGATGAGGATCATCTCACCGTCGAGGTCCTCGAACGTGCCCAAGCCGAGGTCGCCGTGCCGGCGAAGGTCGCCCACGGAGACGCACCCTTGGTAGAGGCCTTCCACGATGGCGCCGGACGTGGACACCTGGAAGATCGAGTGGTGCTCGACATCGAGGGCCTCGGCGAGGGCAGCCTGCACGATGTGGCTCACGCTCTGCCCGCTGGAGGTCGAGCGCTCCTGGAGCGCGCGCCACAGGGAGTCGGAGACCTGCGTCTCCAGTCGCTTCGCCACGGGGGAACGCTAGGCCCGCGGCCTCGTTAGGCGGCGGTCAGGGCCTGGTCCACGCGGTTGCCGGCTCGGGAGAGCCGGGCGAGGCGCTCGTCACGCACCCGCTCGGGGATGCGCTCGTCGGCGTCCTGCGCGCGCCCGAGCGTCTGCAGACCCTGGCTGACCGTGCGCACTCCGGCGGGCCCGGTCGTGAGGAGCGCGAAGTCGAGGATGTCGGCGGGCCACCCCTGGATGCGCGTGAGGAGAGATAGCTGCGGCCCACCGCCGAGATAGCGAGCGACCATCCGGGCCTGCAACTGGTGTCCGACGAGGGTCACGACCGGAGCGGGCCATCCCAGCCCGAGCAGGTAGACGGCTCCGTCCACGGGCGCGAAACCTGTCTTCACGACGTCGGGGAGGTGTCCGATCCCGTGTAGTCGGGCGGCGGCCACCAGCACCTCCGGCCGAGGCCGGCCCAGGGAGGTGGCGCACAGGCGCGCTTGTTCGGCGGCTCGTTCTCCCGCGGCAAAGAGCTCGGGGTGGTCCGCCATGGCGAGGGTCGCGAGCTCGTTGGCGTAGCGCACCAATTGTTCGGGCACCAGCGCATGACACACCGCGGGGGTGTCGGCAGGGCGCACCGTGGACGAACTTCACGTGAACGATCCGTGATCCTTGCCATCGCGCGGTACGTCTGGGGCAGGAATCGCGTTCACTTTTCGTTCACGAAAAGGCATCCCCATTCGTTCACCTACATAACGGTGCACGTTCACTCAGGGGACGGCTTTCAGACCAGTGACTTGGCAAGGCTCCCCCCGTGACCGCGACATTCCTGCCCCCACGGCCGGACGCCGAGCAGCCGTCGGAAGAGGCGGTCCCTCGCCAAGTCACCACCGTGCGCAGCGGCACCGAGCGCATCTTCCGCAAGGGCATCGGCTTGAGCGGTGTCCTGGTGCTGATCATCATGTGCCTCGTCGGGCTGTTCCTGACCATGCGCGCCCTGCAGGCGCTGTCGCAGGCGGGGCTCTCGTTCCTCACCACTCAGGCTTGGGAGCCGGACGGCGGCAACTTCGGCATCGCGGCGGTGCTCACGGGCACCGTGCTCATCGCTCTCACCGCCATCTTCTTCGCCGTTCCGCTGTCGACCGGCGTCGCGCTCTACATCTCCGAGTACGCGCCCCGGCGCATCAAGCAGACACTCGTCAGCCTCGTCGACCTCATGGCCGCCGTGCCCAGCGTGGTCTTCGGCCTGTGGGGCTTCTTCTTCCTGCAGGGTCAGATCATCGGGATCGCGCGTTGGATCTCGACGTACTTCGGGTGGATCCCTATCTTCGCGGTCGACGGCAGCGATCCCAACGATCCGCTGTCGTCCGCGACGGTGTTCACCTCATCGACGTTCATCGCCGGCATCGTCGTGTGCCTGATGGTGGCCCCCATCACGACATCGGTCATGCGCGAGGTCTTCTCGCAGGCACCGGTGGGCGAGCGTGAGGGTGCCTACGCACTTGGCGCCACCAAGTGGGGGATGATCCGCTCGGTGGTCCTGCCGTTCGGCAAGGGCGGCATGATCGGCGGCACGATGCTCGGCCTCGGCCGATCCCTCGGCGAGACCATCGCGGTCTTCATGATCATCTCCCCGGTCTTCGTCTTCCAGCCGCACATCCTGCAGAACGGCACCAACTCGGTGTCGGCACTCATTGCGCTGCGCTACGGCGAAGCCACGCCCTTTGGCACGTCGGCGCTCATGGCCGCTGGCCTCGCGCTGTTCATCATCACGCTGATCGTGAACTTCATCGCCTCGTCCATCGTGGCCAAATCGCGCTCCGGCGCAGCATCGGACGCCTGATATGACTGCCTCCATCGACGAGCTCGATGCCCTCGCGTCCCAAAGTGCCGAGGGCAGGACGACGCTGCCCCAGCGCACTCCGGTGCCCAAGGACCTCAAGCCCCGCAAGGTCGGCGGATTCCGTCGCAGCGACATCCTGTCGCTCGCAGGAGCTGCGCTGGCGGGCGTGGGACCGGCAGCACTGCTCTTCACGCTCCTGCCATTCTCGGGATGGCTCGGATTCCTCATCGTGGCCTACGTCGCGTTCGTCGCCTTCTACGCGGTGCTGGTCTCGCTCGATGAAGACTTCGCCGCGGTGAAGGACCGCCTCGCTGCGGTCCTCATCCACAGCCTGGCCTTCACGCTCCTCATGGCACTCGTCTTCGTCGTCACCTTCACCGTGATCCGTGGCTGGGATGCGCTGCACAACCTCAACTTCTTCACCCAGGACATGCAGAACGCCGGCCCCCTCGACCCGCTGACCTCCGGCGGGATCCTGCACGCGATCGCCGGCACGCTCATCATGATCGCGATAGCGCTGACCATCGTGATCCCGCTGGGGGTTGCCTGCGCCGTCTACATGAACGAGATGCCCGGACCGTTCTCCCGCTTCGTGCGCACGATCTCCGAGGCAATGACGGCGCTGCCGTCGATCGTTGCCGGCCTGTTCATCTACGCGTCACTCATTCTCATCCTCGGGTTCGACAAGTCGGGATTGGCTGCAGCCATGGCGATCAGCGTGATGATGCTGCCGATCATCATCCGCGCGTCCGACGTCGTGTTGCGCCTCGTGCCGGGCACCCTCAAGGAGGCGGCCTACGCCCTGGGCGCTGGTCAGTGGCGCACCGTCTGGCACGTCACGCTGCCCACCGCGCGCTCGGGGCTCATGACGGCCATCATCCTGGGCACCGCGCGCGGCATCGGCGAGACATCGCCGGTGCTGCTGACCGCGGGATTCACCGCCGCCCTCAACCTCAATCCGACCACCGGTCCCATGGTGTCCTTGCCGCTCGCGACCTTCGAGTTCGTGAAGTCGCCGGAGCCGACCATGATCGCTCGCGGATTCGGCACTGCCGCCGTCCTGATGGTGCTGGTCCTGATCCTCTTCATCGTCGCCCGCATCATCGGTGGCCGGGGCCCGGGCAACCTGTCGAAGCGCCAGCAGAAGAGCCGGGCAAAGCGTTCACGTTCGGATTCCCAAAGGTTCACCCAGCGCGAGGCCTCTCGGCGCGCATCGCAGGAGGAGATCGCAGCATCGTCGATGCCAAAGCGATCCCTCGACTTTGGAGACTCCTCGTGAAGCGCCTTCTCGTGATGCTCGCGGCGGCCGCCCTGAGCATCCCCGTCCTTGTTGCCTCTCCCGCCCAGGCATCGAGTTACGTCCCGGTCACCGGTGCCGGCTCGACCTGGAGCGCCAACGCCATGGACCAATGGCGCCGCAATGTCAACCAATACGGCATGCGTATCGACTACCAGGCATCGGGCTCCTCCGACGGACGCAATCAGTTTCGCAATGGAACCGTCGACTTCGCGGTCTCGGAGATCCCCTACGGCCTCAAGGACGGCAACGTCGTCGACCCGCTGCCCACCCGGCCATTCGCCTATATGCCGATCGTCGCCGGTGGCACGGCCTTCATGTACAACCTCAAGATCGGCCCCAATCGGGTGAACCAACTGCGGCTGTCTGGTGAGACCATCGCCAAGATCTTCACGGGCGTGATCACGAAGTGGGACGATCCAGCGATCAAGGCGGACAACCCCGGTCTGCCTCTCCCCGCGCTCAAGGTCGTGCCGGTCGTGCGGTCTGACGGCTCGGGCACGACGGCGCAGTTCACCGCATGGATGGCCGCGCAGCATCCCGACATCTGGAACGCCTACTGCCAGAAGGTCGGGCGAGGTACGCCCTGTGGCTTCACGTCGAACTTCCCCAGCGGTCCGGGGTTCGTCGCCCAGAGCGGCTCCCTCGGCGTGTCGGGCTACGTGAAGCAGGACCAGAGCGTCGGCGCCATCACCTACGTGGAGTACTCCTACGCCAAGGCAGCCGGTTTCCCCGCCGCCAAGGTCCTCAACAAGTCGGGCTTCTACGTGCTCCCCACCGCCGAGGCCGTGGCGGTCGGCCTGCTCGGTGCGACGATCAACAGAGACCTCACGTCGAACCTCAGCAATGTCTACAACAGCACGGACAAGCGGGCCTACCCGCTGTCGTCGTACAGCTACATGGTGATTCCGACGACCCTCGACAACGGCTTCAGCAACGAGAAGGGCAATACCCTCGCCGACTTCTCCTACTACTTCCTGTGCCAGGGTCAACAGCAAGCCGACGCCCTGGGCTACTCGCCGCTGCCGATCAACCTGGTCAAGGCCGGGCTCGACCAGGTGAAGCGGATCCCGGGCGTAGTCGTCGAAAACATCGACATCTCCAAGTGCAGCAATCCGACGTTCTCCGCCGATGGCACCAACACCCTGGCGAAGACAGCTCCTCAGCCGCCGGCCTGCGACGCCAAGGGCCCCACGCAGTGCGGCACCGCCGCGGAAGGCGGCGGAGGCTCCGGCGGCGGGGGTGGTTCCGGCGGCGGGGGCTCCGGCGGCGGAACGACCACGGGCGGAGGCACGACCACGGGCGGAGGCACGACCACGGGCGGCGGCACGACCACTGACCCAACGGGCGGTGGCGGGGGAATACCCGCCGATGCCGCCGTCGTGGTCGATCCCGAAACCGGCGCTGTGGTCGCTGCTGACGGATCCGGCGCGGTCGTGGACCCCGCGACCGGAGCGGTCGTTGCCGATCCAGCGGCTGGCATCGCTACGGGCGGCGGCGTGGTGACCGGCGGTGCCTACGTGGCGGGCATCCCGGTGGCCACCGAGGCGAGTTCGGGCTGGGGCCCTTACACGGGCCTGCTCCTCGCCACCTTGATCGTCGTCCTGGCGCTGCTCTTCGCACCGCCTCTGGTGGTTCGCTACATGCGCACCCGCCAGTCGTCCGGCGGTGCCTCATGAAGCGGTTCGTGGCCGGTGGAGCCGGACTCGTCCTGCTCGCTGGGGGAGCGGCACTGGGGTTCAGCACTCCCGCGGTGGCCGCCGGCAAGGCTGACAGATCCAGCGCGGGCGGATCGGTCGTTGGCCGAGACGGCACGATCCATGTCCGCAACTCCGACAGCGCCATGACCGAGTCCGGTGACGGCGAGTTCGCCGACCTGAAGGTCACCGTCAGCCAGACCAAGGGCCTGGTCAACCAGGTCATTCGCATCTCGTGGACCGGTGGCAAGCCGACACAACCGGAGTTCGGCAACCTCGGGATCAACTACCTGCAGATCATGCAGTGCTGGGGTGGCACCAAG
>JBJTIQ010000185.1:0-5584 GCA_046095085.1 Actinomycetota bacterium
AACCAGTCGATGAAGCCCGGAAGCCAGTAGCCGGGCATCGTCGACGTGCCGATGGCTCCCGATACGCGTAGGACGGTGAAGAGCCAACCGGCGAGCACGCAAACCGCGAGAACGATCAACTGCCATCGCGCACTGGCGGTGGGATTCCCACGGTGGCGGCGGCCGGCGAGCCAGGCGAGGAGGGGGAGCACCGCGTAGAACGCGACCTCGGTGGCCAGACTCCAGGTCTGGGTCAGCCCCTCGATGGTGAAGCCCGGGATGTAGATGTGCAGAAGCCCAAGGTGCACGGGCCACGCTTGCCAGCGCACCGGCTGGATCTCAGGTAGGAGCAGCAGGACGAACGCCACCATGACCCAGTACGCCGGAAGGATGCGGACTGCACGGCGAAGGGCGTAGGTGCCCAGGGCTGGCCCGCGGCCCGCTGTCATCCCCGCCAGGGCCCAGGGCCGATAGAGCAGGAACCCCGAGAGCAGGAAGAACAGGGTCACGCCGAAGTCCATGCGCCCGAGGAGGGGCCCGATCACGGGCGTGAGGATCTCCCCGGTGTTGAAGGCAACGTGGGTCGTGAGCACCATGAAGGCGGCGATGGCCCGATATCCGTTGAGGAGGGGGAATTTCTCGGTCGAGGCTGCTCGGCCGGCCATGTTCCTCCCTCCGAGGCTAAAGATCCAAGCGGTTCCCCCCAGTATCCGGTACGGTTCACACGTCGGTTGCCCCTCAGGGGCAGTGACCACGGAGGTCCTCATGAAGCGCGGGATTGGGCTCGTCCTCGTCGGGCTCGGCGTCTTCCTCGTCGTGCTCGGAGCATTGATGCGCTTCACCGTCGTACCCGCTGTCGCGAAGGCGCCGCTGTCGCCCGGTGAGTCGGATGGTGGCGTTACCCAGACCGACCAGGCGGGCGTCGCCGCCAAGCTCTTCGACCCGGCAACGCTGACCGAGCGCACCGACGTCCCCCTGACGGTGACGCGCTACACCCGTGGTGACGTGCCCGCCAGCCAGACCGAAGAGGCCAAGGCAGGCGATTTGGCGATCTACGACACCTTCCAGCGCGTTGAAGACAACGCCGGAGTGGTGGTGTTGGCCAACACTGCGCGGTTCGCCTTCAACCGAGTGACCTCCGAACTCTCCAACTGCTGCGGGGCAAACCTCGATGGCGAAAACGTCGAGATGTCTGGCATCGTGCCCCTGAAGTTCCCGATGTTCACGCAGCCGCAGGACTACCCCTACTTCGACACCTCGCTCAATGAGACGGTCCAGGCCGTCTACCAGGGGCAGGAGGATGCCGATGGCCTGCCTGTCTACAAGTTCGTGGTCACGGTCGAGCCCTCCCAGATCGGCACGATCGAGGTGCCCGGCGATCTGGTCGGGTCACCCCTCCCGACGTTCGTAGCCCCCTGGTACTACCAAAATGTCCTCACGCTCTACGTCGAGCCGCAGACCGGCGCCATCGTCAAGGGCGACAGCGTCCAACTGCAGACCCTCCGCGGCCCCGACGGGACCGACCAGGTCACGATCCTGGACGCCGTCATCGGGACCGCCCCTGAAGAGGCTTCGGCGGGGATCGAATACGCGAAGACCCAGTCGGCCCTCCTGGCCCTGCTGAACAACACCGTCCCACTCGTGGCATTTGTCCTTGGTGCGATCCTGCTCATCCTCGGAGTGATCCTCGTGCTCACGTCGAAGCGTCGTTCGGGTGGCTCGCACGCGGGGGGCTACACCGCCGCATAGGCGCCCCCGATGGCCCTAGGGCCCTGCGCTATCCTTCTCGGGCGCGCCGAGTCCGCACGCGTTCCAGACAGAGCGGACTCGTGGTGACCTTCGCGGCCTGAGGGTCCGGAATCCCGGCTCCCACCCACGCAGCTCACGGACTCGACGGGCATCCGACGACACATATCCGACCGGAGTCTCCTTGACCTCCCAGACCTTCGACGTGCCCCAGGTGGCCGTCAACGACATCGGCACTTCCGACGAGTTCCTCGCAGCCATTGATTCGACCATCAAGTACTTCAACGACGGTGACATCGTAGAAGGCACCATCGTCAAGGTCGACCGCGACGAAGTCCTTCTCGACATCGGCTACAAGACCGAGGGCGTCATTCCCTCGCGTGAACTGTCGATCAAGCACGATATCGATCCCAGTGATGTCGTCGCCGTGGGCGACTCCGTCGAGGCCCTCGTGCTTCAGAAGGAAGACAAGGAAGGCCGCCTCATCCTCTCCAAGAAGCGCGCCCAATATGAGCGCGCATGGGGGACGATCGAGCGGATCAAGGAGGAAGACGGCGTCGTCGAAGGATCCGTCATCGAGGTCGTCAAGGGTGGCCTCATCATCGACATCGGCCTGCGCGGCTTCCTCCCGGCATCACTGGTGGAGATGCGCCGCGTTCGCGACTTACAGCCCTATGTCGGCAAGACGCTCGAGGCGAAGATCATCGAGCTCGACAAGAACCGCAACAACGTGGTCTTGTCCCGCCGGGCCTGGCTCGAGCAGACACAGAGCGAGGTGCGCCAGACCTTCCTCAACCAGCTCCAGAAGGGGCAGATCCGCTCCGGCGTCGTGTCGTCGATCGTGAACTTCGGCGCATTCGTCGACCTCGGGGGAGTCGACGGCCTCGTGCACGTATCGGAGCTGTCCTGGAAGCACATCGATCACCCGTCCGAGGTGGTCGAGGTGGGCCAAGAGGTCACGGTCGAGGTGCTCGACGTCGACATGGATCGCGAGCGCGTGTCTTTGTCGCTCAAGGCGACCCAGGAAGATCCTTGGCAGCATTTCGCCCGCACCCATCAGATGGGCCAGGTCACGCCAGGTCGCGTGACCAAGCTCGTTCCCTTCGGCGCCTTTGTGCGCGTCGAGGAGGGCATCGAGGGTCTCGTGCACATCTCCGAGCTCGCTGAACGCCATGTCGAGATCCCCGAGCAGATCGTCCAGGTCGGCGACGAGATCTTCGTCAAGGTCATCGACATTGATCTCGAGCGTCGACGCATTTCTCTGAGCCTCAAGCAGGCCAACGAGTCCGGTGACGGCGAGGTTTCGGTGGAGTTCGACCCCTACCTCTACGGCATGGCACCCGCATTCGATGATGCCGGCAACTACATCGGCCCCGATGGTTTCGATCCAGAGACCGGCGAGTGGAAGGCTGGCTACGAAGGACAGCGAGCCGACTGGGAGCGCGAATACGCCGAGGCTCACGCCAGGTGGGAGGCGCATCGCAAGCAGGCGTCCGAGCTGCGCACTGCCGCCGCCGAGTCCGCGGTCGAGGACGGCACCGCGCCCGAGTACTCGTCCGAGCCCGCGCCTGCGGATGATGGGGCCTTGGCTTCCGACGAGTCGCTGCAGGCTCTTCGCGACAAGCTCGTCGCAGAGGACTAGGCCACCCCGCCGGCTCGCGGACAGCATCGTGAGCGTGGAATCGGCCCGCGACCCCGTGCGGTGGCCGCGCCTCTTGCCATGGGGTGTGGCTGCCCTCGGTGTGGTCATGCACCTGTGGGCCATGTGGGGGGGCTTCTTCCACATGGACGACTTCTTCTATCTGGCCGACGCCAGTCGTCCCTTCGGGGATTACGTCAGCCAGATCTACAACGGCCACCTCATGCCCCTGGGGTTTGCGATCGTCTGGCTCAGCCAGGCGGCGCTTCCCATGTCTTGGCCGCTGGCGGTGCTGGTGTGCACGCTGCTGTGGGCTGTCTTCTTGGCCGGCGTGGTCATGTGCATGAAGGCAGCCTTCGGTGAGCGTCCGTGGACCACCGTGATCGTGACCGTCGTCGCCCTCTCGCCCCTACTGACGACGGTGACGACGTGGTACGCGTCGGCGCTGCAGGTCTTGCCCTGGGGGGCGGCTCTCGCGTGGATGCTCTACTTCACGGTTCGCGACGCCCAGACCCCTCGAATCGTCTTTGCAATCGGGGGCCTGGTCGCCTACCTGGTCGGATTGGCCTTTTGGCAGAAGACCGTGCTCGTCCTGCCGGTCGTCTTTTGGATCGCTTGGCGCTATTGGCCGGGCGAGGGCCGCTGGGGGCTTCGTGGACTAGGGCGACGGTGGCTGCTTCCGGCCGCCTCCGTCGGCGTCAGCGTGCCCTTCATGGCGATTTACTTTGCATCTCAGCCCGAGCAGGTACTCCGCTCCGATCCCACCCTGCAGCAATTCATCGACTCGATCCGCATCAGCCTCGGCGAGGTGTGGCTTCCGGCCTACCTGGGTGGACCCTGGGCGGGCTTCACCCCGGGTCTTTCACCCGGCACGGCGGCCGCGTGGTGGGCGGTTCTGCTGGTCTGGCAGGTCGTTGCCGCGCTTGTCGTCGTATCCCTACTGCGATGGCGATTGGCCTGGAACGCCTGGATCCTCATCGCCGGCTACGCGCTGCTCACGGTGGTGCTTTTCGCCTTCGGCCGCATCAATAACTTCGGGCTGGTGCTGGCCTACGACCCCCGCTACGTCGAGGATCTCTTCATCGTTGGAGCCCTGGTGCTGCCATTCGCCTTCGTCAGGCCGGCTGGCTCGCCTCTCGCGGAGCCACGCAGGTTGGACTGGCTTCCGGGGCGTGTGCCGGTTGTCGTCGCCTGCGCAGGCATGGTCGTCTTGGTCAACCTCCTGATCATGACAAGCATCGCCGTGGGTTCGTCGTGGCATGACAGCGCTGCGAAGCGCTATGTCGCTCAGGCGAAGGCGTCGTTCGAGGCGAATCTAGACACCCCCGTGCTCGATCGGAAGGTGCCACCCGAGGTTATGGCCCCGCTTTTCCTCGAGCGGGCGAATGAGTCGTACGTGCTCAGTGGGCTGCGGCTGCCGGTGAGGTGGAATGAGGCGGGGACCACGGTTCTCGCGCTCAAGGACGACGGCACACTGGTCGAGCCGGTCCTGGCCACGAGTTCAACGTCCGTACCAGGTCTCTCAGGTGAATGCGGCTGGGCGGTCAAGGACGTTCCCACCAATATCGAGATGGACACCACCAGCTTCGAGTGGATATGGGTGGCGCATATGGACTACATCGCTTCCGGAGGTGGCGTGGCCACTGTCTCCCTGGCGGGACCTCCCACCGAGGTCCCCGTCCACGAGGGTCTTGGCGATATCACCTTTGTGGTGAAGGGTTCCGGCGACACGGTGGTCATGACGCCACCGGCCGGGGTGGGCCTATGCGTGACCCAACTGACCCTCGCCCAGGTGGATTATGGGGCGCTCCCGTGAGGATCGCCCTGACCGGTGGGATCGGCTCCGGCAAGTCGACGGTCGCCATGCTTCTGGCGCGCCACGGTGCGGTCGTCGTGGATGCCGATGCGATCGCCCGCGAGATCGTTGAGCCTGGCCAGCCAGCCTTGGAGGAGATCGCTCGTGCCTTCGGGGCCGGTGTCTTCGCCTCAGACGGCCGCCTGGATCGGCCGGCACTGGCAGCGTTGGTCTTTAGCGATGAAGGGGCAAGGGCGCGGCTCAACGCCATAACGCATCCACGTATAGCCACACGCAGTGCCGAACTCATATCCGCCGCGCCACCGGACGCCATAGTCGTCTACGACATGCCGTTGCTGGTCGAGCAGGGCGCTGAGGCGCTGCAGAGGTGGGACGCCATCGTGGTGGTCGATGCCCCCGATGAA
>JBJTIQ010000186.1:0-3755 GCA_046095085.1 Actinomycetota bacterium
CGAGAAGAACTCGCGGTCCTCCCCCATCGACCAGCCCAGCAGGGCCAGGTAGTTGAGCAGCGCCTCGGGCAGGTAGCCGTTCTCGCGATACATGAGCAGCGAGGACTCCGGATCGCGCTTGGACAGCTTCTTATTGCCCTCGCCCATGACATAGGGCAGGTGGCCGAAGCGCGGAGTCGTGCCGTCGCCCACGCCGATCGCCGCAAGGGCCTGATACATCGCGAGCTGGCGCGGCGTCGACGAGAGGAGGTCTTCTCCGCGCAGCACGTGGGTGATGCGCATCAGCGCATCATCTACGGGGTTCACGAGCGTGTAGAGGGGGTCGCCGTTGGCGCGCACGATGACGTAGTCGGGCACGTGCTCGCGACCGAAGGTCACCTCGCCGCGCACGAGGTCGTCCCAGGTCCAATCCTGATTGGGCATACGGAGCCGGATGGCGGCCTCGCGGCCCTCCGCGGCGAGCGCGTCGCGCTGCTCGGGGGTCAGGTCGCGGCAGTGGCCGTCGTAGCCGGGGGTCCGCCCCTCCTTGCGCGCCTGCTCGCGCCGTGCCTCGAGCTCCTCGGGCGTGCAGTAGCAGGGGTAGGCGAAGCCGGCGTCGATGAGGCGGCGTACGACGTCTCTATAGATATCGAGGCGCTCGGACTGCCGGTAGGGGGCGTAGGGCCCGCCGACCTCGGGGCCCTCGTCCCAGTCGAGGCCGAGCCATCGCAGGGAGTCCAGGAGCGCGAGGTAGGAGTCCTCGGAGTCGCGCTCGGCGTCGGTGTCCTCGATGCGGAAGACGAAGGTGCCGCCGTGGTGGCGGGCGAAGGCCCAATTGAACAGCGCGGTGCGCACCATGCCGACGTGCGGATTGCCGGTTGGCGACGGGCAGAAGCGCACGCGGATATCGCTGGACACGTCAGGAGCCTATCGACGGGGTCGGCAGCGCGATCACCGCGTAGACGAGCGCGTGATCCCAGGCGTAGGTGCCGTCGACGCTGGCGACACCGAGATCGGCGGCAAGTCGTTCCCCCAGCACCGCGGTCCACGTGCCGGGCCGCTCATCGCCGACGGCCACGGCTGCCTCGTCGAATCCGATGAAGCGCTGCACGCGGGCATGCGCGGCCTTGAAGAGCGCCTCCTTCGCGGCGAAGGCCAGGCTCACGGCCGCGTCGCTGGGCTGCGCGTCGCGCTCGCTGGGCGTCAGGCATCGGCGTACGACGGCCCGCAGGCGATCGCCCTCGAGCAGCGGGGCGATGTCGATGCCCACGCCACCGGCCGAACTACGAGCCACGGCGCAGGCCACGCCGTCGTAGTGCGAGATGGAGCCCTCTACCCCCTCCGGCCAGCGCGGCGAGCCGTCGTCAGCGCGGCCGATCCGCGCATCCGCGCCGGTCAGCGATCGCACCGCCGCGCGCGCGGCCAGGCGACCGGCCAGGAAGTCGGCACGGCGGCGCCCGACAGGGCCGGCTCCGCCGGCCCGCCGGGCCGAGTCGGCGGCGTCGCGCATCGCCTCGGGCCAGTCGCCCGCGGGCATCGCGGCAACCAGGGGAGCAACAGTGGCGACATCGACGCGCGCGCCGTGGCAGCCGAGAGGCAGCGCCACCGGCAGCGGGGCGAAGGTCGGGGTCATCCCCCGACGGTGTTGACCAGGGTGCCGATCCCCTGGATCGTGACGGCGACCTCGTCACCGGCGACGATCGGGCTGACGCCCGCGGGGGTCCCGGTGAGGATGACATCGCCGGGCAGCAGCGTCATGACGGTGCTGATCCACGACACGAGCTCGGGCACCCCGCGCACCATCTCGGACGTGCGCGATTCCTGGCGCACGTCACCATCGACGTCGCAGGAAATCGCCAGGTCGCTGGGATCCACGTCGGTGTTGATCCAGGGCCCGAGGGGGCAGAAGGTGTCGAAGCCCTTGGCGCGACCCCACTGGCCGTCGGTGCGCTGCAGGTCGCGCGCGGTGACGTCGTTGGCGCAGGTGTAGCCCAGGACGACATCATTCACGCGCTCGCGCGGGACCTCCTTGCACAGCCGGCCGATGACGATGGCGAGCTCGGCCTCGTGCTCGACCTGCTTCGACATCGCGGGAAGGTCGATGGTGTCGCCCGGGCCGATCACCGACGTGCTCGGCTTGAGGAAGATCATCGGCTCGGCGGGCACGTCGCCGCCCATCTCCTTGGCGTGCTCGGCGTAGTTCTTGCCGACGGCGATGATCTTGCTCGGCAGCACGGGCGCGAGCAATCGCACCTGAGAGCCGAGCAGCTCCTGGCCGGTGTAGGTGATCTCGCCGAAGGGGTGCGCGTCGATGACGCGCAGGCGGGCGTCGGCAGGCAGGTCGCTGCCGCCGGGCTCCTCCTCGACGGAGACGAAGTGGACCTCGGACTGGAAGGAGACACGGGCAATCAGCACGGCGGGACCCTATCTGACGGCTAGGCGGGCGATCCGGAGCGCAGCAGGCTGTAGGCCAGGGCGTCCTCGAGGGCGATCCACGAGGCAGCGATGACGTTTTCGTGCACGCCCACGGTGCTCCAGTCGGCCGAGCCATCGGTGGTGCCGATGAGCACGCGCGTGACGGCGTCGGTGCCTGCCACTCCCTCGAGGATGCGCACCTTGTAGTCGGTGAGCCGCACCCCCTCGAGCTGCGGGAAGAGGCGCACGAGCGCACGCCGCAGGGCCCGGTCGAGGGCATTGACGGGGCCGTTGCCCTCGGCGGTCATGATGACGCGCTCTCCCCCGGCATAGACCTTGACGGTCGCCTCGCAGACGACGCTGCCGTCGGCGCGCTGCTCGACGATGGTGCGCCACGACTCGACGGTGTAGGGCTTGGGGCGCCCGCCGGGACCCTCGTCCAGCACGAGCAGTTCGAACGACGCGTCAGCGGCCTCGAACGTCCACCCCTTCGCCTCGAGGTCCTTCACGCGCTCGACCACGCGCGCCAGGGTGCCGGGGTCGTCAACCAGGTCGAGCCCGAGCTCGCGACCCTTGAGCTCGACCGAGGCGCGTCCGGCCATCTCGGTGATGAGGATGCGCTGGTCGTTGCCGACGATCGCCGGATCGATGTGGTTGTAGAGCTCGGCATTCACCTTCAGCGCGCTCGCGTGCAGGCCGGCCTTGTGGGCGAACGACGAGACCCCGGCGTAGGGCTGATGGGTGTCGGGGGCGATGTTGGCGATGGCCGCGATGGCGTGCGAGACGCGCACGGTGTCGCGCAGGTGCCCCTCGGGCAGCACGGGCATGCCGAGCTTGGTCTCGAGGTTGGCCACGACCGGGAAGATGTCGGCGTTGCCGGTGCGCTCGCCGTAGCCGTTGGCGGTGCACTGCACGTGGGTGACCCCGGCCTCGACGGCCGAGATGGTGTTGGCGATGGCGCAGCCGGTGTCGTCCTGGCAGTGAATGCCCAGGCGCACGCCCGAGCGTACGAGGACGTCGGTCACGACCTCGTACATCCCGTGCGGGAGCATGCCGCCGTTGGTGTCGCACATGACGCCGACGTCGGCGCCGGCGGAGAAGGCTGCCTCGAGCACGCGGATGCCGTAGTCGGGGTCGTGCCGGTAGCCATCGAAGAAGTGCTCCATGTCGACGAAGACGCGGCGGTCGTGGTTGCGCAGGAAGCGCACGGTGTCGGCCACCATCGCGAGGTTCTCCTCGTTGGTGGTCTTCAGCGCCTCGGCGACGTGTCGCACGTCGGACTTAGCGACGAGCGTGATGACGGGTGCACCCGAGTCGAGCAGGGCCCTCACCTGGGCGTCGTCCTCGACCTTCACGCCCGC
>JBJTIQ010000187.1:0-11301 GCA_046095085.1 Actinomycetota bacterium
CGGCGAGGGCGATGTCGATGATGTCGTGGATCGCGCGCAGGCCGAGGTCTACGAGGTCACCGAACGCCGCACCGCGGAGGACTACCTCCCGCTGCGCGAGTTGATGGATGGGGCCCTCACCGAGATCGAGGCCATCGCCAATCGCGGTGGCGAGATGGTGGGCGTGCCTACGGGCTTCACCGACCTCGACTCGCTGACCAACGGATTGCACCCCGGCCAGCTCATCATCATCGCGGCGAGGCCGGCGCTCGGAAAATCGACCCTGGCCGTGGATATTGCGCGATCAGCAAGCATCCGGCACGGTCTCACCAGTGTCATCTTCTCCCTGGAGATGGGCCGCAACGAGATCCTCATGCGGTTGCTCTCCGCAGAAGCCCAAGTTGCTCTTCATCACATGCGCAGCGGCAACATGAGCGACAACGACTGGACCAAACTCGCCGGCAAGATGGGCACGGTCAGCGATTCGCCCCTCTTCATCGACGATTCGCCCAACCTCACGATGATGGAGATTCGCGCCAAGTGCCGCCGCCTCAAGCAGCGCCATGATCTGCGCCTAGTCGTCGTCGACTATCTACAGCTCATGACCAGTGGCAAGCGCGTCGAGAGCCGTCAGCAGGAGGTGTCGGACTTCTCACGCTCGTTGAAACTGCTCGCCAAAGAACTCGACGTGCCAGTCATCGCCGTCAGCCAGCTCAATCGTGGCCCGGAGCAGCGCACCGACAAGCGTCCACTCCTCGCCGACCTTCGCGAATCGGGCTCTTTGGAGCAGGATGCAGACATGGTGATCCTGCTGCACCGCGAAGATGCGTATGAGCGGGAGTCACCGCGCGCAGGCGAGGCTGACTTCATCGTGGCCAAGCACCGCAACGGCCCGACTTCGACCATCACGGTCGCATTCCAGGGCCACTACTCACGCTTCGTCGATATGGCGCAGTGAGTTAGAACGCCGTCGAGTCCTTCTCGTAGAGGGCCGAGCCCTTGACCCACTGCTCCCACGGCACGCTCCACACTCCACCGAGACCGTCGCCGAACGTCACTGACCCGCCTGCGCCACCCTTGAAGTCGACGACATCGCCCCAGTGCGTGTGGTTGTACATCCAGACGGCGTCCTCGTAGAACATGTTGGTGCAGCCGTGACTGGTGTTGGCGTAGCCGATCACTCCGTTCCACGGAGCCGCGTGCATGAACTCACCGGAGTATGTGAGCCGCATCGCGTAGGGAACCTCGACGTCGTAGTTGGCGCCCGGCGCGGTATTGATCATGCGCTTCATGGTGTAGGCCTCATGCACGATCTTCACCCCGTTGAGGGTTTCCCAGCCCGGCTTGCCTCCCGAGATCGCGAATGTCTCGATCTTCTTCCCGTCCTTGAAGTACTTCAGGGTGTAGTCGGTGAGCGAGGCCTTCATGATCACCTCGGCCCCGATACGGAACTGGGTCGATTCGTCCTTGCCCCACACGCCGGGGAAGACCTCGACGTCGGAGAGGTCGGCGGTGACCCGCACCGTCGTGCGCGCGGGCCAGTATTCCTTGGGGCGGAACATGACCGTGTCGGAATCGGGCCAAAACCACGAGGCCTCGCCGATGTCACGCGATGTGCTGACCTCAAGCTTCTCCTCGACAGCCTTGCGTGACTTCACCGACGTGGCGAACTCGATCACGATCGGCATGCCCACGCCGTAAGTGCCTTCGGCTGGAGTGATCGTCGCCGTCGCTCGCTCCCCGGCTCCCTTGGTGGTGAACTGCGCGACGCGCTCCGAACCGTCGGGTGCGAGAACGCTGAGCTGGAAGTCGGTGGACGGTGGCAGTGCACCCGTGCGCCATGATCCGGTGGTTGCCTCAAACGAGTCGACCACGATGGGGCTGCCGGTCATCGACATCTCGCTGAGTTCGATCACCGATCCGGCCGGGACGTCCTCTACGGACACCTTGGTGCCAGGAGCGAGTGCCTTCGCGGGCTTCAGGTCGCCCTTGCCCTTGACGGTGAAGTGCACGGCATCGGCCAGTGGCGGCGGTGCTGGTGCGGCCGGCGTGGCGGGTGCGACGATCGCGCTGGCCTCGGGCGTGGGTGCGGCGGTCGTGGCGCGAAGCTCAACGGCGATGGTGCCGCCGCAGCCAGACAGCACGAGGGCGGCGGCAGTTGCCGCGACAAGCCCCCTGCGCACCATCGTTGCCTCCCTGGCCCCCTCGAGGGACTCCAGGATGTCAAAGGTAGAGGGCCGAGGCCAGGGTAGCCCCGTTCATGACCGGTACATGGCAGAGGCGTAGGTCACACCGTGGGGCGAGCCACCGGCCGAACGGTTTCGTAGGCACGAGCCGCACGTATCACCAGGGCATCGCCATGAGCGGGTCCGACGAACTGCAGACCCACCGGAAGCCCAGCGGACGTCAGGCCGCAAGGAATTGTGATCGCCGGCTGTTGAGTGAGGTTGAAGGGGTAGGAGAACGGCGTCCACGACAGCATGGTCTCCGGTGTCATCGGCACCGCGCCGGCTGGTCGGGACTCGAAGGCGGGCACGGCCACCGCTGGGGTGACGAGAAGGTCGTAGCGGGTCATGAACTCGCGCATCAGCGTGCCGAGGGCATTGCGCTTCAGGCTGAGCAGTTGGATGTCCTGTGCGGTGAACGCTGCACCCTGCTCGGCCTGCGACGCGAAATCGGGATCGGTCACGGCCTGCCCTGCGGGCCCGAGGGAGTCGTAGACGGTCTTGGACGACACGAACCACAGGCCTGTCGAGATATCGAGGGGATCATCGAATCCGGGATCCACCTGCTCGACCGCTGCACCGAGCGTTTCGAGTTCGTGTACGGCTGCTGCCACCAGCGCGGACACCTCGGGGTCGACGGTCGCGTAGCCAAGGTCGGGCGAGTAGGCGATCCGCAGCCCACGGATGCCACCGTCTAGGTCCGTGCGGTAGTCGATGCCGTCGTAGGGCAGCGACATCCAATCGCGGGGATCGGGTCGGGCGAGGACGTTCATGAAGAGCGCGCAATCGGCGACACTCATGGTGTGCGGCCCCAGGTGGGCGACGGTGCCGAAAGGCGACAGCGGATAGGCGGGGATGCGGCCAAAACTGGGCTTGAGGCCGACATTGCCGCAGAAGGCGGCGGGGATCCGCACGCTCCCTGCCCCGTCGGTCCCGACGCTCAGCGGTCCAATGCCCGCGGCCACCGCGGCAGCGGTGCCGCCGGAGGAGCCGCCGGGTGTTTTCGACGGATCCCAGGGGTTGCGCGTCTGCCCGCTGAGAGGGGAATTGGTCTCTGCCTTGCACCCAAACTCAGGAGTGGTTGTCTTGCCAAACATGACGCCACCCGCCTCGCGAATGCGCGCGACGCAGGGAGCATCCACATCCCACGGCTGGCTCGGGTCGACCGCACGACTGCCCCGCAGCGTGGGCCACCCCTTCGTGAGAAGAATGTCCTTGATCGACACGGGCACGCCTTCGAGATCGCCGACCGGAGATCCGTGATCGCGGTGAGCCGCCCAGCGCTCTTCACTCTCTCGTGCCGACGCCATTCCCGCATCGGCGTCGACCATGACGAACGCATTCAACGTCGGCTCAAGTCGCTCAAGCCGGTCGAGGACCTGCTGCAGTGCCTCGACCGGTGACGCATCACCCGTGCGGTAGAGATCGATGAGCTCGGTCGCCGTTTGCTGCGTCAGGTCCATGCGCGCAGTCTGGCAGGAGCCAGGCCTTCACGGCGCGAGTGTGCGCTACCGTGCGCGATTCGGGCCCGCTGGCCGCACGCGAGCGCACACTCGACGCTTAAGGCGCCTCAGGCAGGAGGCGCTATGACGACCTTGATGCCCCGGGCCCTCAGGTCATCGAGCACTGCGGGGTCGGCGCCACTATCGGTCACGACTACGTCGGCCGCTTCCACCCCACCAATGCGACCTGGCAGGACGCGACCGAACTTGCTGGCATCGGCCACAACGATCACCAGACCCGCTTGTTCGAGGAGCACCGCATTGGTGCGCGCCTCCACCGGGTCATGAGTGGTCAGGCCGCCGTCGATGTCGAGGCCGTCGACGCCCACATATGCCGTCCCGATGGTGGCCTGCGCCAGGGCTGCCTCGGCCCAGGGGCCCACGAGCTCCGTGCTTTGCGAGCGCGCGACGCCGCCGGAGACGACGACGCGTATGCGGGGCTTCGCCGCCATCTCAGCGGCGATGTTCAACGCGTTGGTGACGACGACCAGGTCGAGGCGAGACGACAGCACACGTGCGATCTCGCTCGTGGTGGATCCTCCTGTGAATCCCACTGTCTGTGGTCCGCGAGGCAGCAACTTGGCTGCGGTCTCGGCCACCGCCCGCTTCTCCGCCTTGGATCGACGATCGCGGTAAGCGACGGGGAGCTCGGTACTGCTGTCGGTGGGGACGGCGCCGCCGTAACGACGCTTGCACAGGCCCTGGTCTTCGAGGATCGCCAGATCGCGTCGCAGCGTCGCCTGCGAGACCCCGAATGTCTCAGCGAGTTCGGTGACGTGCACCTCTCCGTGCTTGCGCAGCTCGACCAGGATGCTGGCCATGCGCTCGCCGCGCAGAGCTGCATCGGCAGGCCTGGAGGGCATGGGCTACTGGCAGGTGCAGCGACGGTCTTTAGGGACCGATGCCATCACCATTTCGGCGTGTTCGCCGCAGCCGGTCCAGGTGACCTTGCCGCATCGCGGACACTGCGCGGGACTGCACATGCCGACTCCCCTCTCGCGGTGTGCCGAATCTACCGGATGCCGCGCTGACGGCAGGGGTGTGTGGTGGGATCTCGGCATGCTGCAACTAGGCACCCTCGAGATCATCTCGGCTGTCGATCGTCCCGACCTGCTGGCCCCGTCGACGGCCACCGCCCTAGGAGTGTGGTCCGAGCGCAACCAGGTGGGGGTGGCCGCGATCGACCCCGACCTGGCTGACACGGCCGCCTTCTGCGCGGCGTACGACGTGCCGCTCGGTTCTTCAGCCAACTGCGTCGTGCTCTCCGGCAAGCGCGAAGGTCAGGTGCGTTTGGCGGCGTGCGTGGTGCTCGCGACAACGCGGGCCGACGTCAACAATGTGGCGCGACGTTGGCTCGATGTCCGCAAGATCTCGTTTGCGCCCATGGACGAGGCTGTTTCACTGACGGGGATGGAGTACGGCGGCATCACGCCCATCGGCCTGCCCAGTGAGTGGCCGATTCTCATCGACCCGCGGGTCATGGATGCGCCGGTGGTTGTGATTGGCAGCGGCATACGTCGCTCCAAGATCGTGCTGCCGGGCTCGTTGCTCTCGGTTGCACCCGGCGCGCACGTCGTTGACGGCCTGGCCAACCCGATCACGCCTTAGTCGACCGGGTGACTAAGTCACAGCGGGGGCGGGGAATGAAGTTTCGTGCCCCGTCGCCTTGTCGTAGGCCAGCCGCATCAGCACACCGACGATCGCACCGATGATGGCCATCGGGGTGACGATCATGCCGGCTCCCGCGCCGAGAATCACGGCCAGGAGCCCGCTGGAGAACGGCATCTTGAGCATGGCCGCACACGCAGCTGCTATTCCCGCGACGATGAGCGCGCTCATGGATACCGACGGCAGGAGGAGACCGATCAGCACGGCCACGCCAACACCGATGAAGGTGGAGGGGAAGATCGGCCCGCCGCGATATCCGCCGCCCAGGGATACGCCGTAGGCAATCGCCTTGGCGACGACGATGAAGAGAGCGGCAACGACGGAAGTCTCGGCGATAAGCGCCGGCATGGCCATTTCTCCGGAGAAGGGGACGATGTCGTAGGGCTGGTCCAGCGCCAGCATGCTGATGCTGGCGAGTACTCCGATGACGAGTGCAGCGCCGATGATCGTGAGTGCGGGGCGCTTCTTGGCGATACTCAATGTCGCGTAGCCGATGGTGCGCGAGAGCAGGACGGCGAGGCCAGCGACTACGGCGACGCCGATGCCGACCCCAAGGTCAATGAACGTCAACCTGTCAACCGCGGTAATGCCCGGCACCGAGAGCTCAACGTCGCCCAGGCCGGCGAAGGGGCCGATCCCCGTCAAGACGAGGTAACCCGAGCCGATGGCGATGAACATCGGGATCAGCACTTGACGGGGCATTGCCCCCAGGGCGGCGAACTCCAGCACGAAGAAGGCGGCAACGAAAGGATTGCCGAGGATCGTGCTGATCGCGGCGATGCCGCCCAGGGCCATCGCCATCTGCTGCACCTGGGGGCTCTGCTTGCGGGTGACGAATCCGCCGATCACGGTGCCGACGACGATGAGCGGTGCCTCAGGGCCGAGCACGCCGCCAAAGATCAAGGTCGCCAGCGCCACGGACAGTGCGGCCACGGCATGCGACGGGCCAACGTCGAAGTGAAAGCCCTCGAGCGGGCTGCCCATGCCCTCGCCGAAGCGCCACGCGGCGATGATGAGGAATGCGCCGAGTAGGAGCAGCAGGATGACCCACCACCACGGCACTTCGGACAGTCCAAGCGTGCTGGGCAGCCACTCCCACAGCAGGTCGGTGCCCTGCGCCATGACGACGAGGAAGGCGGCGGACCCGATGGCCGCTAGTACGCCCAGCGCGATGGCCAAAGCGACGACACGGACGAGCTCCCTCCCTCCGAGGGAGGGAGCTGCGTCAGCGGAAGCGCTCAGCTGAGTGCCTTGGCCTTGATCGAGTCGAACTCCTGCTGTGAGATGGCACCTGACTGCAGCAATTGCTGCGCCTGGGCGATCTGCTCAGCGGGGCTGGAGCCGGCCACCTGCTTGATGTAGGCCGCCTGCTCCTTCTGCGCCTCTGCGACGGCATCCTGCTGGCGAGTAGCCATTCCGCGGCCGTAGACGATCACGTAGACAAGCAGTGAGATCAGCGGAATGAAGATCAGGAAGAGGATCCAAATCGCTTTGACCACACCGCTCATCTGGTGATTGCGGAAGAGATCGATGACCACGCTGAACAAGATCATGAAGTACATGATCATGAAGAAGATGAGCAGCAAACTCCAGAGAAACTCTCCGAACTCCATGTTTCCCCTATCGATTGGATGTGTTTGGCGGGCCAACCCTAGGGGATGACCCGTCAATCAAGTGCTCGGCGTAACGGTCACCCATGAGATTCGATCAGTGGCGCATCTCCTACGGTGTGCATGTGGCGCGAGGCAGTGGTCGGAGCGGGCTCGCCCCCTACGCCGTCGTGGCGGCGCTATCGCGGGGCGCGGGTGCCGGCCTTCCCTCCGCCGTGATCCTGGGGGTCCTGGCGGCCGGCGGTTCTGCATCTGACGGATCACTCCTCATCGCCGCATTCACCGCGATGTCGGGGCTCTGTGGCCCATTCGTTGGTGCAGCGGTGGATCGCCTTGAGCACCCGCGACGGGGTTATCTCGTCGCAGCCGCGATTCTTGCGATCTACGCCGGCATCCTGGCTTTCACGCTCAATGACATCCCGGGTGGACTGCTGGTCGTCGTGGCCGGGATCGCGGGCATGGCGCACCCACTCTTCTTTGGTGCGTGGAGCGCCCAGCTCCCGCGCATCGCTCCCGGTGTCCCGCCCACCCGCGCGTACTCGGTTGACGTGAGCACGTACAACGTGGCGGATATCGCAGGCCCAGCCATCGTGGGTCTTGCCTACATCGCGGACTCAAGGACGCCGGGCGCGGCCTCCCTCGAAGTCGTCTGCCTGCTCTACATCGCGGCATTTGTCGCCCTGTTGCTGGTTCGCGTCCCCCGTCGAAGTGAGACCCACGACCAGCCGCCTGCGCCCTTCGCAACCACTCTTCGCTACGCAGCGATCCTGTGGAGGTCAGTGTCACTGCGGCGATCCACCACGGTCAGCACGCTCGCCTACATCGGCATCGCCGGACTCGTTGTCTCCGCCCCGCTTCTTGGCGCTGACCTAGCTGGTGACTCAGGCACCGGCGCCTTGCTGCTGGCCGTCGTGGCGGTAGGTGCGCTGATGGGCTCCATTGCCATGATCCGGCGACCGCCACGAGTGGGTCCCGGCACTCTCGTTGTCATCTCGACCCTGGCCCTGGCGGTAGCCCTGGCCCTGCTGGCGGTCTCGCCCAGCATGTGGTGGGCGGTTCCGGTGGCGGTTGTCGTCGGCTTCACGCAGGCACCGCAGTTGTCGGCCGTCATGCAGGTACGTGATCGTGAGGCACCCAAGCACGCTCGTGCCCTGGTCTTCAGCGCGGCCACCTCACTGAAGACCGCGGCCTTCGCCATTGGATCCCTCATCGCGGCGGTCCTCGTGCCCCTGGGGTGGCGTGTGCTCCTCGGGGGAGCCGCCGTCATCGAGCTCATCGCGGTTGTCATTGGACTGCTGGTGGCTGGTCGACGCGTGAGGCCGCCACGAGGCACCCCTATCGTGGGGGGCAACACCACCGACTAGGAGCGTCATGGCGACGATCGATCGCATGCGTCTGGCTGGACTTCTCGACGAGGAACGCGCGGCCTACGCCGCCCGCTCGCCTCGATCGCGCGCCCTCTACGAGGAAGCCGACCATCTCTTCGGACGAGTGCCCATGACGTGGATGAACAAGTGGTCGGGTGGGTACCCGCTCTATCTCGCCACGGCCCATGGCAACCGCATCACCGATGTTGATGGCCACGAGTACGTCGACTTCGCGCTGGGCGATACCGGTGCGATGGCCGGACACTCGCCCGAGCCCACGATCAAGGCGGTGCAGGAGCGCATCGGAGTCGAGGGTGGAATCACCACGATGATGCCAAGTGCCGATGCCGAGTGGGTGGCTGCAGACCTCACCCGGCGCTTCGGCCTGCCGCTGTGGTCCTTTGCGCTGACCGCGACCGACGCCAACCGCTGGGCCCTGCGCCTGGCACGCATGGTGACGGACCGGCCCAAGATCGCGGCGTTCTCCTTCTGCTACCACGGTGCGGTCGACGAAACCTTCGTGCAGATGGGTCCTGAGGGCTCGACGCGCATACGACGCGGAAATGTCGGCCCCGCGGTCCCCATCGACACGACTACGCGCGTCATGGAGTTCAACGATCTGCAATCCGTTGAGCGGGCGCTGGCGCACGGAGACGTAGCCGTGCTTATCACGGAGCCCGCGCTGACCAATATCGGCATCGTGCTCCCCGAGCCCGGCTTCCTCGAGGGTGTGCGCGAGCTCTGCACGAAGCACGGAACGCTACTCCTCATCGACGAGACGCACACCATCTCGGCGGGGCCCGGTGGTTGCACGCGGGCCTGGAATCTCCAACCTGACATCTTCGTCATCGGCAAGAGCATTGGTGGAGGCATCCCCACTGGCGCTTACGGCATCACTCAAGACATTGCGCGGCGCGTGGCTGAGCATCCCGACGCCGATCTCATCGATGTGGGCGGAGTCGGTGGCACTCTGGCGGGCAATGTGCTGTCCACCGCCGCCATGCGCGCCACCCTCGGGGAGGTGCTGACAGACACGGCCTTTGACCACATGATCGCGCTCGCTACGCGATTTACGGAAGGGGTCGAGCAGGCCCTGGAGCGATACGACGTGCCGTGGTCGATCTCCCAACTTGGTGCACGCGCGGAGTATCGATTCGCCAGGCCCGCCCCGCGCACCGGCACCGAGTCGGCGCACGCCGAGGATGACGGACTCGATGAGTACCTCCATCTCTTCATGGCTAACCGCGGAGTGCTGATGACCCCCTTCCACAACATGGCGCTGATGTGCCCGACAACGACGTCGGCCGATGTCGACCTGCACACGACACTCTTTGCCGAGGCCGTTCACCGACTGGTGGGATGATGCATCCGTCCTTCGACCTGACCGGTCGTGTAGCCCTGATCACGGGCGCGGGCAGCCAGACTGGCATCGGATTCGCATCTGCGCGTCTCCTTGCTGCGCTGGGTGCGGCCGTCGAGCTCGCCGCGACCTCGGAGCGAGTGCATGCGAGGGCGCAGGAACTCATAGACGAAGGCATGCGAGCGCGCGGTGTGACGGCCGACCTAACCGATCACCTTGCGGCTCAAGGCCTCGTCGAAGGGGCAACCGCGCACTGGGGCCGCATCGATATCGTCGTCAACAACGCCGGCATGACCAGCGTGAGCGCTTCTGGCTCGCCCGAGTCGGGCACGGCCCTCGATCTCTCCCCCGACGCCTGGCGTGCGTCACTCGCCCGCAACCTCGACTCGGCGTTTTTCGTCGCTCGTGCGGCGATCCCGGGGATGCGCAAACACGGCTGGGGTCGCATCGTGAATGTGGCCAGCGTCACCGGGCCCACGATGGGCATGCGTGGGGAGGCGGCGTACGCCGCTGCAAAGGCAGGCATGGTGGGCCTCACTCGATCGCTTGCCGTCGATTTTGCCAGCGACGGCATCACGGCCAATGCGGTAGCCCCTGGATGGATCGCCACTGCCTCTCAGACCGATCATGAGCGCAGGCAAGGTGTGCGCACGCCCTTGGGTCGCAGCGCTACCCCCGAGGAGGTAGGCGCGGCCGTTGCTTGGCTGTGCACGCCCGGTGCCGCCTACACGACTGGGCAGTGCATCGTCGTCGATGGTGGCAACTCCATCGCGGAGGAGAGAGCGTGACAGTCGCCAGCGTCGTCCTCGTGACAGGTGCGGCCGGCGGTGTCGGCAGCGCCGTAGGCGAGCGATTCTCGCGAGGGGGATGGCGGGTCATCGGCACCGATCGGCCTGACGCGCGGACGGCTACGGATGCCTGGATACCTGCCGACCTCCTCGAGGTGCTGCAGATCCGCGAGATGGTGGCGCAGGCAGCAGCTACCTACGGGCGACTGGACTGCGTCGTCAACTGTGCAGGGCTGTGGACCGAGGGCTCGTCAGATTCCACCACCGAAGAGGAATGGGACCGAGTCGTCGGAGTGAATCTGAAGGCGACATACTTCGTCAGCTCCGCTGCCATCCCCCATCTCCTGCAGACGCAGGGCTGCATCGTCAATATCTCCAGTGACGCGGGTGTCCAGGGCAACGCGGGGGCGGCGGTGTATTCCGCGAGTAAGGGTGGCGTCAGCAACCTCACGCGAGCACTCGCCCTCGAGCTCGCACCGCGTGGTGTGCGAGTGAATGCCGTGTGCCCGGGCGACATCGAGACTCCGATGCTCGCCGGTCAGGCGCGCGACTTCGGGGGAGATGACCCCGAGGGCTACTACGCCAAGCTCAGGTCGGCATACCCGCAGGGGGAGCGGTCGCGCTTCCTCGCCCCGGCCGAGGTGGCCGAGGTGGTGTGGTTTCTTGCGCAGCCATCAGCGGCAGGCGTGACGGGGGCGAATTGGTCGATCGACTTCGGCCTTTCGGCTGGGATCTACCGTGTTGAGTGGCGGGTTGTGCTGTCGCGACACGGCGTGTCGCGCAGCACAACCCGCCACTCAAC
>JBJTIQ010000188.1:0-8472 GCA_046095085.1 Actinomycetota bacterium
CCAGAAGGTCCTGGGCAACGCGGTCGCGATCGTCCAACTGGCGTGACCATGGCCCTCGCCGATCTCACGTCGCTGCGTGTCGGCGGGCCGGCCCGTGACGTGCTGGTCGCGCAAACCGAGGCCGAGGTCATCGACGCAGTCCGCGCCAGCGACGGGTCGGCGCATCCCCTCCTTGTCCTCGGTGGCGGCACCAACGTCGTCGTCGGCGACGACGGCTACCCGGGCGAGGTTCTTCTCGTCCGTACGCGCGGTATCGATGTCAGCGTCGACACGTGCTCAGGGGCGTGGGTCTCGGTCGCCGCTGGGGAATCCTGGGACGATGTGGTCGCGCGGGCCGTCGCGGAAGAGTGGTCGGGCATCGAGGCGCTTTCGGGCATCCCGGGGCTGACGGGCGCGACGCCGATCCAAAACGTCGGCGCCTACGGCCAGGAGGTGGCCGACACCATCGCGCGCGTCCGCGCCTACGACCGGATCTCGGGCGAGGTCGCGGTGCTCCCGGCCGGGGAGTGCGGGTTCGGCTACCGCACCTCGCGCTTCAAGCAGGAGCCGGCGAGATACGTCGTCCTCTCCGTGGAGTTCCAGCTCCCGCTCGGCTCGCTCTCCGCCCCGGTCCGTTACGCCGAGCTCGCGGCGCGCCTCGGCGTCGCCGACGGGGAGCGGGCCCCGCTGGTCGACGTACGCGCTGCCGTCCTCGACCTCCGCCGGGGCAAGGGCATGGTGCTGGAGCCTGATGATCACGACACGTGGAGCGTGGGTTCCTTCTTCACCAACCCGTTCGTGGACGCGGCCGTGCCCGAAGGCGCTCCGCACTGGCCTGCGGCCGATGGGAGAGTGAAGACCAGCGCGGCATGGCTTGTCGAGCACGCTGGATTCCCGCGCGGATTCACCCTCGATGGCCGCGCAGCCCTGTCATCTCGGCACACCCTGGCGATCACCAATCGTGGTGGTGCCACGGCGTCTGACGTGCTGCGCCTGGCGCGGGTCATCCGCGACGGCGTGGGCGACCGCTATGGCATCGACCTGGTGCCGGAGCCGACGCTCGTCGCCTGCTCCCTCGACTAGCGGGCTTCGCCGAGGAGGGCGGCCATGCGGCCCACGCCCTCCTCGATGTCTGCATCGCTTGTGGCATACGACAGTCGAAGGTAGCCCGGCGTGCCGAAGGCCTCGCCCGGCACCACCGCGACCTCGACCTCGTCGAGAATCAGCCCGGCCAGCTCGGCGGAGTCCTGCGGGCGCCTGCCCCGGATCTCCTTGCCCAGCACGCCCTTCACCGAGGGGTAGACGTAGAAGGCCCCCTCGGGCGTCGGGCAATCCACGCCCGGGATAGCCGAGAGCAACTCCACGATCCGCTTGCGCCGCCGGTCGAAGGCGACCTTCATCTCCTCGACGGCCGCGAGGTCGCCGGAGACGGCGGCCAGGGCGGCGACCTGCGAGACGTTGGCGACATTCGAGGTCGCATGCGATTGGAGGTTGCCGGCTGCCTTGACCACGTCGTCGGGCCCGATGAGCCAGCCCACGCGCCAGCCCGTCATGGCGTAGGTCTTGGCCACGCCGTTGACGATCACGCACGTGTCGGCGATCTCCGGCACCAGCACGGGCATCGAGGCGAACTCCGCATCGCCGTAGACAAGGTGCTCGTAGATCTCGTCGGTCACGACCCAGATGCCGTGCTCGGCTGCCCACCGGCCGATTTCGGCAACCTGCTCGGGTGTGTAGACGGCACCGGTCGGATTGGAGGGCGAGACGAAGACGAGCAACTTGGTGCGGTCGGTACGCGCGGCCTCCAATTCGGCCACCGTTGCGCGGTAGCCCGACGCCTCCGATGTTTCCACGATCACCGGGGTGCCCCCCGCGAGCTTGATGGCCTCGGGGTAGGTCGTCCAGTAGGGCGCGGGCAGGATCGCCTCGTCGCCGGGGTCGAGCAGGGCCGCAAAGGCGTTGTAGAGCGCCTGCTTGCCGCCGTTGGTGACGAGCACCTGGCTCGCCTTGACCTCGTAGCCGCTGTCGCGCAGGGTCTTGACGGCGATGGCCTCGCGCAGTTCGGGCAGTCCGGGAGCGGGGGTGTAGCGATGCCACCGCGGGTCTCGGCACGCGGCCACGGCCGCCTCGACGATGTAGTCGGGGGTGGGGAAGTCCGGCTCGCCGGCACCGAAACCGATGACCGGACGCCCGGCCGCCTTAAGGGCCTTGGCCTTGGCATCGACCGCGAGCGTGGCCGATTCGGTGATGGAGCCGATCCTGCGAGAGATGCGCGTCATGGGGGAATCCAACCAGTGCGCGCTCAGCCGGGGGACCCGGGATTGGACCGGCCCCGGGGCACCCCCGTAGACTCCCGTAGCCGGTGGCTTTCCCACCCTGCTCGCCCCTTCCCTTCACCGGGTAGTTGCGAGTCAGGACGACGGTCGCCAAAGGGCCGTAGCTCAATTGGTAGAGTCCCGGTCTCCAAAACCGGTGGTTGGGGGTTCGAGTCCCTCCGGCCCTGCTCCACGCACCACCCGCAACGATCGTCAGGAAGGCACCGTGAGCGAAGCACGCGGAGATGCCCAGCTGTCCATATTCGGACGGCTGGCTCTGTTCATTCGCCAGGTGGTTGCCGAGCTGCGCAAGGTCATCTGGCCGACCCGCAAGGAGCTCGTCACCTACACGATCGTGGTGGTCGTCTTCGTCCTGGCGATGGCCGCCATCGTGGCGGGCTTCGACTTCGTCTTCACCCGTGGAGTGCTCCTCATCTTCGGATGAGGACATGCAAGGAGCCCCGACCACGTGACTGATTCCCCCATGCCCCCTGCCGCCGAAGCCGATGAGGCTACGGCGGCTCCGCCTGCGCCGGCCCTGGTCTTCCAGTCCGAGGTGCCCGGTGAGTCGGTGGAGGCGGAGGCCGTGATCGCTGCGGCCGAAGACGCGGTCGTCGAGGAGCTCGCGGCCGAAGAGGTCGTCGAAGAGGCCATCGAAGACGCCGTTGCCGAGATCGCCCTCTCCGAGGCCGCCGAGGAGGTGGCTGAGGTCGAGGCAGTCGCCGAGGCAGTGGCGGAGGAGGACGACGTCGATCCGGTTGAGGCGTTCCGCGACCAGATGCGCCTGGCAGCCGGGGAATGGTTCGTCGTTCACTCCTATGCCGGCTACGAAAACCGCGTGAAGTCCAACCTCGAGACACGCATCGTGTCGCTCAACATGGAGGACTACATCTTCCAGGTGGAAGTCCCCATGGAGGAGGTCACCGAGATCAAGCAGGGCCAGCGCAAGCTCGGCCGCCGCACGAAGTTCCCCGGCTACGTCCTCGTCCGCATGGACCTCACCGATGAGTCGTGGGGCGCCGTGCGTCATACGCCGGGCGTGACGGGCTTCGTTGGCCACGGCCACCAGCCATCGCCGCTGTCACTTGATGAGGTCGTCGCCATCCTCGCGCCTGCGCCCGAGCGCAAGGCCGGCGTCCCGGTGGCCGCGGGTGCCGGTGCAGCGGCTCCCGAGATTCGCGTCGTGGACTTCTCGGTGGGCGATTCGGTCACCGTGGTCGACGGTCCATTCGCCACCTTGCACGCAACGATTTCCGAGATCAACATCGAGGCCCAGAAGGTCACCGGCCTCGTCGAGATCTTCGGCCGCGAGACCCCCGTCGAGCTGGCGTTCGGCCAGATCCAGAAGAACTGATCACGAGGACACCACACATGGCACCCAAGAAGAAGATCGCCGGCATGATCAAGCTGCAGATCCAGGCGGGCCAGGCCAACCCGGCCCCGCCGGTGGGCCCTGCCCTGGGCCAGCACGGCGTCAACATCATGGACTTCTGCAAGGCCTACAACGCCGCCACCGAAAACCAGCGCGGCCAGGTCATCCCCGTGGAGATCACGGTCTACGAAGACCGCAGCTTCGACTTCACCCTCAAGACCCCGCCGGCCGCCCGCCTGATCCTGAAAGCCGCGGGCATCGAGAAGGGGTCGGGCAACGCGCCCAAGGTCGCCGGCTCGATCACGCGGGCGCAGGTCCGCGAGATCGCCGAGACCAAGATGCCCGACCTCAATGCCAACGACATCGACGCCGCGATGAAGATCATCGAGGGCACCGCACGTCAAATGGGAGTGACGGTCACCGGATAGCTTCCGGCTCGGCCCGGCGAGGCGGCTGAGCCGCCCCTGTCGGGCCACGCCGGATGGGGAAGATCCCCGAGTGGGAGGGCCGAGCGCGGCCCGCCAAACCACACCTGCCAACGAAGGAGAGCAGAGATGAAGCGCAGTAAGGCCTACCGCCAGGCCCTCGAGCTGATCGAGCCCGAGAAGTTCTACACGCCGCTGGACGCCGCACGCGTGGCGAAGCAGTCGGCCAAGACCAAGTTCGACCCCACCGTGGAAGTCTCCATGCGCCTGGGCGTCGACCCACGCAAGGCCGACCAGATGGTCCGCGGCACCGTCAACCTGCCCCACGGCACGGGCAAGACCGCTCGGGTCATCGTCTTCGCTGCCGGCGAGAAGGCGGACGAGGCGCGGGCTGCTGGCGCCGACGAGGTCGGCGCTGACGAGCTCATCGACCGCGTGGCGGGAGGCTGGACCGATTTCGACGCCGCTGTCTCTACTCCCGACCTCATGGGCAAGGTGGGCCGTCTTGGCAAGGTCCTCGGTCCGCGTGGCCTCATGCCCAACCCCAAGACCGGCACGGTGACCCTCGACGTCGCCAAGGCCGTCGATGACATCAAGGGCGGCAAGATCGAGTTCCGCGTCGACAAGAACTCCAACCTGCAGTTCCCCATCGGCAAGGCGTCCTTCACCGACACCCAGCTTGCGGAGAATTACGCCGCAGCGCTCGACGAGATCCTGCGCGCCAAGCCCTCGGCAGCCAAGGGGCGCTACATCAAGAAGGCGACGATGTCGACCACCATGGGGCCGGGCATCCCGCTCGACACCAACGTCACGCGCGCCGACTCGTCCGACTCCGACTAAGAGGGGGCCCGGGGGGCCGTTTTGACGGGGCCCACGTGCGACCCGTACCCTCTCCCCAGCCCGCCAGGTCGGCAATGCCGCCCCGACGGGCCCGACCAAAGACCGCCGGTTGCCAGCCCTCCCGGGCTGGCCGAAGGTCCCGGTGCTCGCAGCCCGACAGGGGCGGCCTTGCCGCTCCGCCGGGCAGCCCGACAGGGGCGGCCTTGCCGCTCCGCCGGGTCAAGGGCACCACGGGCAGCCTGCGCAGGTTGGATCCGCATCCCGCGGAGCCTGACCTGCGCGTGCGTCCCACCGGACCGCCTAGCCAGGAGCAGGAGGAGCACATGGCGCGCGACGACAAGGCCGCGACTGTCGCAGAGCTCACCGAAGAGTTCCGCACGTCGTCCGCCGCCGTACTCACCGAGTACCGCGGCCTCACGGTCTCCCAGATCACCCAACTTCGGCGATCACTGCAGGGCGTGGCCAACTACGCCGTCGTGAAGAACACCCTCACCAAACTTGCCGCTCGCGAGGCTGGCATCGAGGGCTTCGAGGCCCTGCTCTCGGGTCCGAGTGCGATCGCCTTCATCAAGGGTGACCCGGTCGAGGGCGCCAAGAGCCTGAAGAACTTCGCCAAGGAGAATCCCCTCCTCGTGCTCAAGGCCGGCTACATGGACGGCCGCATCCTCGACGCCTCCGAGATCAAGAAGTTGGCCGACCTCGAGTCCCGCGAGGTCCTCCTGGCCAAGCTGGCCGGCGCGATGAAGGCCTCGATGTCGCAGGCGGTCTCCCTCTTCGCGGCTCCCCTGTCTCAAGCTGCCCGCACCATCGACGCCCTGCGCGTAAAGGCCGAGGCCGACCCGGCGGTCATCGGGGGAGCCGGCGCGGCTCCCGCCGCCACCGGGATTGCCGCCGCGGTCGACACCGCTGTGGCAGCCGTCGAACTCGCCGTCGAGGAGGTCGCCGAGGCGGTCGAGCACGCGGCCGAGAAGGTCGCCGATGCGGTCGAGGGAGTGTTCCACCGCGACAGTTCCACCCCGGAGGCCGAGGCCTCCGCCGAGGCCGATGCCTCACCCGAGCCCACCACCGAGTCCGAGGGCTGAAGGCCCACACCACCACCCCGGCCCTCGGCCGGATCATGAAAGGAACGCCACCATGGCGAAGATGAGCACCGACGAACTGCTCGACGTGTTCAAGGAGATGACCCTCATCGAGCTCTCCGAGTTCGTGAAGGCCTTCGAGGACACCTTCGAGGTCACCGCTGCCGCTCCCGTCGCCGTTGCCGCGGCGGCCCCGGCGGCTGGCGGTGGCGGCGAGGCCGCTGCTGCCGGCGGCGATCAGGATGAGTTCGACGTCATCCTCGAGGCCTCCGGCGACAACAAGATCCCGGTCATCAAGGAGGTGCGCGCGCTCACGAACCTCGGCCTGAAGGAGGCCAAGGACCTCGTCGAGGGTGCCCCCAAGCCGGTCCTGGAGAAGGTCAACAAGGAGACGGCCGACAAGGCCAAGGCCGCCCTCGAGGGCGCCGGCGCCACCGTCACCCTCAAGTAGCCACCCTCAGGAGGGGGCGTCCCGATGGGGCGCCCCCTCCTGGCATGTCCACCCCGAGGATCTCTTTCCGGTCACGGTTCTTGACTCCCGGGCGTATTCGGGCCACGATCGACCCTACGCACCACCTCCGGGGCGCGGGGCCTAGCCCCCCGACTTCCGAGCCGAGGATCGTGCCGAGTGCCACCGCAGGGGTCCTGTCGCCCCCGTCGGATCGGCCCGGAGCGATCGAGGGCCGGCAGGCGGGCCGACCGGGGGTCGACAGCGGCGTGCCCACGGGGTATGCTGCTCCTTTGCGCTGCCCTCATCCGGTTTGACACCGGTGATGCCGCGCGCCCGGGCACATACTGTGGAAGGACCCCTCTTGGCTCCCTCTCGGACCACCGAACTTTCCCCCCAGCTCCACCGGTCCTCCTTCGCGAAGATTCGCGAACCGCTGGCCACCCCGGACCTCCTCGCCCTCCAGACCGCCAGTTTCGACTGGCTGCTGGGCAACGAGCTATGGCGCGAGCGCGTGGCCGCGGCCCTGGCCTCAGGCCGCAAGGACGTCCCCACGACGTCGGGCCTGGAGGAGATCTTCGAGGAGATCAGCCCGATCGAGGACTTCTCCGGCACGATGTCGCTGTCCTTCCGCGACCATCGTTTCGAGCCGCCGAAGAACACCCCTGACGAGTGCACGGAGAAGGACTTCACCTACGCCGCTCCGCTCTTCGTCACCGCGGAGTTCATGAACAACGAGACGGGTGAGATCAAGTCGCAGACGGTGTTCATGGGTGAGTTCCCCCTGATGACCGACAAGGGCACCTTCATCATCAACGGCACCGAGCGCGTGGTCGTGTCGCAGCTCGTGCGTTCGCCCGGCGTCTACTTCGAGCGCAGCACCGACAAGGCGACCGACAAGGACGTCTTCGTCGCCAAGATCATCCCCAGCCGCGGTGCTTGGCTGGAGTTCGAGGTCGACAAGAAGGACCTCGTCGGCGTGCGCGTCGATCGCAAGCGCAAGCAGCCCGTCACCGTCTTCCTGAAGGCTCTGGGCTGGACCGAGGCCGAGATCCGTGAGCGCTTCGGCGAGTTCGAGTCGATCATGCAGACGCTCGAAAAGGACACCGTCAACACCGAAGACGAGGCCTTGCTCGACCTCTACCGCAAGCTGCGTCCCGGCGAGCCCCCCACGCTCGAAAACGCCCGGGCGCTGCTCGACAACTTCTACTTCAACCCCAAGCGCTACGACCTGGCCAAGGTGGGGCGCTACAAGATCAATAAGAAGCTCGGGCTGGAGCAGCCGCTCAGCGACAGCGTCCTGACCAAGGAAGACATCGCGGCCACGATCGAATACATCGCGCGCCTGCACGCGGGTGAGACCGTGGCGGATTCCCCGCGCGGTGAGATCCAGGTCGAGACCGACGACATCGACCACTTCGGCAATCGTCGCCTTCGCACCGTCGGCGAGCTCATCCAAAACCAGATCCGCACCGGCCTGTCCCGCATGGAGCGCGTCGTTCGCGAGCGCATGACCACGCAGGACGTCGAGGCGATCACGCCGCAGACCTTGATCAACATCCGCCCTGTGGTGGCGTCGATAAAGGAGTTCTTCGGCACGTCGCAGTTGTCGCAGTTCATGGACCAGACCAACCCCCTGGCCGGACTCACCCACAAGCGTCGCCTGTCAGCGCTCGGCCCCGGCGGCCTCTCGCGCGAGCGGGCCGGCTTCGAGGTCCGCGACGTTCACCCGTCGCACTACGGCCGCATGTGCCCCATCGAGACCCCCGAGGGGCCCAACATCGGCCTCATCGGCTCGCTGGCGACCTATGGCCGCGTCAACGCATTCGGATTCGTCGAGACGCCCTACCGCAAGGTCGTCAACGGCGTGGTGACCGACCAGGTCGATTACCTGACCGCTGACGAGGAGGACCTCCACGTCATCGCCCAGGCCAACGCCGCGCTCGCCTCTGACGGTCAGCTGACCGAAGACCGGGTCCTGGTACGCCGCAAGGGTGGCGAGGTCGACTACGTC
>JBJTIQ010000189.1:0-5394 GCA_046095085.1 Actinomycetota bacterium
GGAGGAAGTGCAGGACGGCGCGGTCATGCCACACGTCGTAGTGACGCGGCGGAGACCACGACAGCAGGTCCGAGACGACCCAGTCGACCGTGGCGGCCTGGTTGCCCAGGCGATGCCGAGCGGTGTCGAGGCCGACGGGCGAGTGGTCGAGCACCGTGATGTCGGTGAAGCCGTCCGCGAGGAGGTCATCGACGAAGACCGATGCGCCGCCACCCACATCGAGAATCGACGCCGATCGCGTGACCACTGCCTCGTGGAGGAGACACAGGGACGTGCGCGCGTGCTCCTGATACCAGCCGCGCGTCGTGTCACCTTGCGCGTAGGCCGCGTCCCAATGCTGCGGGGTTGACCCCATGGAGCAAGCCTAGGCGATCGGGAGCGTGCCCAGATCGTGCTCGATCACGTCGCGATCCTCGTTGTCGAGGTCGACGGCGATGCGATAGGCGAGGTTGCGCTGCTCCCGAGCGGCGTCCATGTCGCCGAGCACGGCGTACGCGCGAGCCATCGCCTCATGTGCCGAGGCCGGCACGAAGTCCTCCACGCGCTCGGACTCGGCGATGTCGAGGCAGCGCTGCGCGTGGAGCAGGGCGAGGTCGCCGTGGCCGAGCACCGCGTGGGCGCGACTGCACTGCCACTCGCCGATCGCCCACTGGGAGGCCGCACCGACGCGTCGCCAGTGCCACAGGCTCGCCTCCGCCGTGGCCACCATGGCCTCATCATGCGCGGACGTGCGCGCATCCATGTCGAGGTAGGTCCACGTGAGGTTGAACAGGTCCATCGCGATCTGGCGCTCGCGTTCGATCGACAGGGTGTCGCCACCGAGGCCGGTGATGATGCGCGGGCCGGCGGGTGTGTCGTAGGCGGCGATCAGGTGGGGGGTGAGGTCCGCGGAGACGGCGATGGGGCCCACTGCGCCGAGGGAGTCCAGGTGGCGGCGCACGCGATCGACATCGGGGTGGGCCAGGGTCAGCGAGATCAGGCGCGCCTCGCTCGCGGGGAGCCGGAGCGCCACGGGATCGCCGTCCCACTCGATGATGTGCGGTCCCACGCCGTCGAGGGGGAGTCCGCCATCGGCGGGCAGGGCGATGCGCCAGGTGAGCGCATCGCGCGCCATATCGGTGATCGCCCCGGGCGCTTCGGTGCTCGCACTCGCCGTCGCGGCGATGTCGGGGGAGCGCAGCACCCAGGTGGCCAGCCGTGTCTCCTCCGCGTGATCGAGGTCGAACCAGCGCGGGTGATCGGGTGTCGGCGCGGCAGGGTCGATCGCGATGACCTCGGCGTAGGTCGACTCGCCCGTGCGCACGACGCGGTTGTGCGTGCCCATCCGCGCATGCGCACCGCCGCCGGAGACCGGGACACCGAGGCGCTCGTCGAGCCACGCTGCGCCCGCTGCGAGGTCCGCCGATGTGACGACCACGTGGTCGATCACGGTGGGTGGCACGGGCTCGGGCACGCGAGCAGGCTAACGTCGGCGCCTTCGGCGAAAGGACGCGGATGGAGACGACGGCGAGCGGCCCGAGGCTCCTGCTGATCTATGTCGGGGCCGGCCTAGCGGCCGGGCTTCTGTCCGGGCTCCTGGGTGTCGGGGGCGGCATCGTGCTCGTGCCGCTTCTCGTGCTCGTCCTGAAGTGGGAGCAGAAGCCGGCCCAGGCGACCGCTCTCGTCCTTGTCTCGATGGCTGCGCTCGCCGGGGTCGTGGGCTACGCGCTGTCGGGCAACGTCGCCGTCGTCCCGGCCCTGTTCATCCTGGTCGGCGGCCTCGTGGGCGCGTGGGTCGGCGCGATCGTCGTACAGCGCGTGAAGTCGTACGTGCTCCAAGTGGCCTTTGGCCTGGTGATGATGGCCGCGGCCGTTCGCCTCGCCTGGCCGGTGGGGCCCGGCGGCGCTCCCATCGATTCGTCCCCGGCCCTGACGCCGGCGCTCGCCGTCGCCTTCGTCGTCAGTGGCCTGGCCATGGGCCTGCTCTCCGCGCTCTTTGGCATCGGCGGCGGCATAGTGCTGGTTCCGATACTCGTCACGCTGCTGGACTTCGATCAAAAGCTCGCGGCCGGCACCTCGCTAGCCGTCATGATCCCGATTGCGCTGCTCGGCGCGGTTCGCCTGTCGCGAGTGGGGCTGACCCAGTGGTCCGCCGGATGGCGCATTGGCCTGGGCGGACTCGTCGGCGGACTCCTCGGCGCCCAATTGGCACTGCGGCTGCCCACCGCGGTGCTCGCCTGGATCTTTGGCGCGCTCTTGGTTTTCGTCGGGGCCCGGATGATCTGGACAGGGGTGCGCACGCGACGGGATTTGCGCGAATCGCCTGTATGAGGGCGTTTCTTACGACCTCATTGGGGATTGCACGAGGCATCCCCCTAAACCTTGGAGTTTCTCCCGTGGCCCTGGGAGTGGCGATCGGGTTACGGTGGCACCGCCCCTCGTCAGATCCCCCCGAACTGGCGAGGGGCCCTTTCATGCCCGCTAGGTCAGCGGCCGGGAGTAGCGATCGCGGAGCAGTTCGAGTTGCAGCAGCAGGCGCTCATCGCGATCGGTGAGGTCCACCCCGATCAGCTCGGTGACCTTCGCGAGTCGATAGCGGAAGGTGTTGGGATGGATGTGCAGGTGGCGCGCGGCCTCCGCGGCGTTACCACCGAAGTCGACGTAAGCGTCGAGCGTGGCGATGGCATCGCGGCGATCCGCGGCATCGAGACTCGACAGCGTGCTCAGGTAGGCGGGGGTGGCGGCTGGTTGGCCGTCGAGGATCTCGACGATGCGCATGAGGGCCACTCCCGCGCGCAGGGATGAATGGCTGGCCAGCCGCTGGTGGGGGTTCCGACGCAGGTAGTCGACGACGGCATCGGCTTCCGCGCGCGACGCCGCCACGTGCCGGGGACGTGAGGCCACTCGGCCCACGCCGACGATGAGCCGATCGTCGGCATCGGCGAGATCTCGGGCGGTCCGCTGAGCGCGCTGCGCGAACTCGTCGAGGTCGGGCCGATCGTGGGCGATGAGGTAGAAGGAGTCGGCTTCCGCGAGGAGCAGGTGGGGCAGGCCATGGCGATCGGCGAGCGCCTTGGCGACGCGGAGGGACTGGCCGCGCAGGTCGGCGTTGTCGCCATGCCACACCTGGATCACGACGAAGCGCGATGACGGGGGGATGCCGAGGTACTGGGTGAGGAAGGCCTCCTCGGTGGTGCTGTCGAGGAGCATGCGGACGAAGATCTCGGACTCGCGCTGGCGCCAGTCGGCCTGCACCTGGAAGTAGTGGGCGGCCTGCTTGGCGGCCGCGAGGAGGATGGAGTGGGTGTCGGGGCTCAGCGGGCCCGCGGACCCCGCGACCCAGATCGAGCCGACCATCACCCCCATCACGCGGACGGGTGCGACGACGCGGCAGGCCTGGATACCGGGAGTCTCGGGAATCTCGAAGATGTCGTCACCGGCGTCGTAGTACTCATGGGCCCTCGCGATGACGCGCGTCTCGGTCTCCTCATCGTGTACGCGACGCCGGAGGATGATCGAGCGTCGCGGCTCGTCGATCGGCTGGTTGAGAGTCGAGTAGGCGACCACGCCCCAGCCGGAGTCGTGGATGAGCACCGGGCCCCCGACCTCCCAGGCGAGGTGGTTGCAGAAGTCGAAGATGTCGCGCGGGGCGTCCGCGGGATCACCGGCCAGGTGCGAGTGGGGCACCCGGGCAGGATAAGCCGCCCCTGTCAGACCGGTCAGTGAATGACGGGAAGTCCCTCCCGCAGCCGACACTGCCTAGCGTCGCGGGGTGACCGAACGCGATCCGGCGACCTACGAGGAGCTCGAGTTCCTCGAGGGGCTCGCCCTCACCCCCGTGGCGATGGGAGTCGCCTACGCCCCGATGCGATGGACCGACGGGCAGTTTGCCGAAGCACGGCTCGTGGCCAGCGTGATCGCAGCGGTCATCGCGCTCATTCCACCCACGGCCGCGGTCGTCATCGGGTTCCTCGAAGGCGAGCGGGTCAGCGGTCGTGTCGCGCTGGCGGTGCTCAGCCTCGCGCAGGCCGCCGCTCGCAGGAGGGCGCCTAGGCGCACTACGTCCCCGCTCGCATGACCTGCTCGGCGTAGGAGGCGAAGGCCTTGCAGCCGTCCTTGGTCATGCTCCCGTCGGCGTTCAGCCACTCCGGATTGGTCATCGAGAGGGCGTTCCAGCTGAAGATCCGGACGTTGGGGTAGGTCTCGGCCAGTCCGGCGATGGCGGCGTTGGTGTCCTGTTCGAAGGTGTATCGCTCGGGATCGTCGGGCAATTGGATAGTGGTCCATACGACCACGCGATCCGGGCCCAGAATCTTCATCAGCCCGTCGAGTTCGGCCGCGGTCGCCCCGCCATTGGCGCCGAGGTGGATGAGCACGCCGCCGGGAATGCTGTCATCGATGGCGCGCAGGTCGAAGGCGGCGGCATCGACGCGGCGGTCGGAGACCGCATCGACCTCGAACCCGAGTTTGCGCAGGCATGGCTTCACGCTGACGAGCACATAGTCCCCGAAGGCCAGCACGTCACCGGTGTAGGCGCTGGGAGCCGAGGGCAGCGCACCGGGCGACGACGTCGACGCAACGACAGGCGTCGTGGCGGGCTCGACCTGCGGATCTGCCGACAGTGGCCCCCCGGGCACGAGAATGGCTGTCCAGATGCCCGCGGTGAACGCAACGAGCATCAGCACGACAAGACCGAGGGTCCGCACCCAGTCCATGGCACTTCCGAATGTAGTGGCGCGCTATGGCCCCGTCAGCGAAATGCGCGTCGCGCCCTGCGGGAAACCTCGCTCTACGAGGGCGGAAGCAGCGGAGTGATGTCGGTGACGATCTCGCCCGGCTTGGTCTTGGGCGCGTAGCGCTTCACGGTGCGGCCGTCGGGAGCGACCAGGAACTTCGTGAAATTCCACTTGATCGATGACCCGAGAAGCCCCCCCGCGCGGTCCTTGAGGAACTGAAGGACGGGGTGGGTTGCCTTGCCGTTGACGTCGATCTTCGTCGACAGCGGGAAGGTCACGCCGTAGTTGACGCGGCAGAACTCCTCGATCGCCGTGTCATCACCGGGCTCTTGATGAGCGAACTGATCGCAGGTGAAGCCGAGGACGACGAGCCCCTGCGGGCCCAGCTCTTCGTGCAGCTTCTGCAGGTCGTCGTATTGCGGCGTGAAACCGCACTTGCTCGCGGTGTTGACGACGAGCACGGGCTTGCCCGCAAACTCCGACAACTGCACCTGCTTGCCGTGGTTGTCGACGAAGGAGAGGTCATAGAGGGAGTCGGCCATGCCTCGATCCTCCCACTATCCTGCGGAGCGTGCCTGATTCCCGATCAGCCAGGACCCTGCCGACGGTTGGCCGTGTGCTCCTGGCGGCCGTCCTGCTCATCGCCGGCATCGGCCACTTCCTCTCGCACGACGCCTTC
>JBJTIQ010000190.1:0-6532 GCA_046095085.1 Actinomycetota bacterium
GGCGTGATCACGATCGACGACGCCGGCGGAGTGAGGCGTCCGAGGGACTCCGACATCGCGGCCAGCACGTCGCCGAGCACGATGACGTGCTGGGGATCGACCTGCCAGTTCAATCGTCGCTGCGCGAAGCCCGCCAGGGACTCGGGCAGCCCCTCCACCCAGCGATAGCCGGTGTCCGAGCGATCGATCGCATCGTGCAGGGCGTCGGCGATTACCGGAGCCAATGGGAAGTCCATCTCGGCGACCCACAGGGGAAGCACGTCTGGCCCGTAGGCCTTCCACTTGGCGCTGGTGCGTCCCGTGGGATTCGCGTTGACCACTCCGTGAGGCTACTCGGCCAAGCGAGCGGCGGCGCGTGACGCGGTCCAGGTCCATCCGGGCTCGCGCGCGGGCGCCTTCGGCACCTCGATCGCCAGACCCGCCTTGGCGGCGTTGGCGAACTGGTCATCGACGAGGACCACGTTGGAGAACCCCTCGCGCTGCAGCAGCGACGCCACGGCCGCGGCCCGGTATCCCGATCCGCAGTAGACGTAGACAGGCTCATCGCGCGGGATGTCGCCCAGTCGGTCCGCCACCTCGTAGAAGGGGATGAAGCGCGCCCCCTCGACGTGACCGGCCTCCCACTCGAGGATCTGGCGCGTGTCGATGACGTAGGGAGTGCTGTGACCATCGACCTGCGCGGCGAGCTCGGCGAAACTCACTCGAGGCAGCGTGGCCACGTGAGCGGGATCGGCCACCCACACGTCGGGACCGCCCACGGCCGCACCCTGCAGGTGGTCGATGCCCACGCGCACGAGTTCTCGCTGGGCTTCCTCCACCTGCTCCGGCGTCGCGCCGAGCAGGGTGATCGGCGTACCCCACGGCAGCATCCAGGCCAGGTAGTTGATGAAGGACCCCACGAGCTGGAAGTTCAGGGCGCCCGGCACGTGCCCGGCCGCGAACACCTCTCGGGATCGCAGGTCGACGATCCACTCCCCGCGCCGCGCACGCGCCAGGAGCTCCTCACGATCGACCGGCTCCGGAGCCGAGAGGTCGACGTCGGCCGGACCCGAGACATTGGCAGGACCCATGTGCGCGTAGTACGCCGGAAAGACATCGAGGCCCGCCAGCATGGCTTGCACGAAGGATTCCTCGGCCTCGGTGAGGGCGGGGTTGATCACGCGCTCGCGGCCGATGGTCGAGGAGACGCCCTGGGTCTGGGTGGCCGAGCAGAACGAACCGAATCCGTGAGTGGGGTAGACCGCCACCTCATCACGCAACTTCGTGGCGAGCTTGTGGGCCGAATGCCACTGATCGTGGGCCTGCTTCACGGTGAGGTCCGGCGACACCAGGTCGGGCCGACCGACGCTGCCGTAGAGGAGTGAGCCTCCCGTGAAGACAACCTGGTTGTCCCCGATGCTGACGGCGTAGGACATGTGGTTGGGGGTGTGGCCGGGCGTGTGGATGGCCTCGACGCGCATGTCTCCGACATCGAAGGCATCGCCGTCGTTGACCTGCGTGGCGTCGAACTGGATGTCGAATCCCGCGGGCACGACGTAGGCAGCGCCGTGCTTGCGCGCGAGTTCGAGCCCCCCGGTGACGTAGTCGTTGTGGAGTGCGTCTCAACGACGTGCCTCGCACGCAGGCCATGCTCTGCCAGCAGCTGCTCGACGCGATCGATGTCGCGCTGCGGGTCCACGACGAGCGCGCTCCGCCCGTCGTGGACGACGTAGCTGCGATCTCCGAGGCCGGCCGAGTCAAGCGTGAGAACGTGCAGGCCACCGCCAGTGGGCATGTGCTCAACCTCCTCGCTGCTCGTCGCTGAGCCTATACCCCCTGGGGTATACGCTGCAACGCCTCCGCGGCAGCCTGCGACATGAGCAGGCCCGCCGCGGGGGTGGGATGAAGCCCGTCGGCCGAGTAGCCGTAATTCCATCCACCGGCCGGATTGCGCAGGGGGGCGGCGGTGTCCAGGAGGATGACGCCCTCCTGCGCGGCCCATATCCGAAGCGCGTCGTTGAGGACGATGGCGCGGGCGTCGGCCGCGGGATCATCGCGCGGCGGGACCGTGCATACCGCGAGCGGGATCCCGTAGGCATCCGCTGCGTCCTTGATGCGCTGGAAGTTCGAGATCAGGTAGGGCATGTCGATCTCGCCGGAGATGTCATTGGTACCCCCATGCACGATGAGGATGTCTGGCGAGAGTGCCAGCGCGTTGTAAGCCTGGTCGGCGATCCACGAAGTGGTCATGCCGATCTCGGCGACCGTGCCACCCCAGCGCACCGCACCGACACTGTCGTCGATGAGCCCGTAGAACCAAGCGTACTCGTCGACGACTCCGAAGGACGGATCCGTGGCTCCGCGGGTAATGGAGTCGCCCAGGAACACCGCCACCGGCCGCTCCTCCACGGGAACGAATGCGGGCGCACCTGCGGTCGCACCGGTCGTGGGCAGGGGCAGCGGTGCGGGCACCTCGGCTGACGAGGGAAAAGGCTGCGGGAATGGGGTCGTCGACGCGGCGGACGGGGCGGCCGGCTGGTTGGGCGAGCCGGCCGCGATGGGCCCGGTCGCCACGGCCACGCTGATACCCAGCAGCAGGAGGAACGCCGCCGCGGCCCCCAGGAGCCGAAACGACCAGTCCATCCCGCTATTGAACCTTCCCGATGGGCTCGACGCGCGGTCCGGGGACCGTGACGAGCACCACGCTCCCGGCCCCCTGGCCGCCGTGCCCGCGCCCGGCTCCCTCACGATGTAGGGGCGTCCACGGAGATCCCGAGGACGTCAACACGACGGGGCATTCGGCCACACCAGGCCTCCTGCCCCCGAGGGAGTGAGACACATGATCGAGTTCGGCTCGGTCTTTGCGACCCTGCTTTCCCGGTCGACTCCGGAGGAGAGCACCTGGCGTCATCGCGAGTACCGCGATCACGATCCCAGGATCAGCCGCCACGCTGGCTGAGGGAGCCCGCCTAGGGTTCCGTGTGTGAATCCACCGCACGGCGAGGACGGACCTCACGAGGAGGTTCCGTCCTCCGTGCGGTGTGAATTCCCCGATGATCTTCCGGTCTCCGCGCGCCGCGGCGACATCATGGACGCGCTTCGTGGCAACCAGGTTGTCATCGTTGCCGGCGAAACCGGGTCCGGCAAGACAACGCAGCTGCCGAAGATGTGCCTCGAGGTGGGTCGACGACGGATCGCTCACACCCAGCCAAGGCGCATCGCCGCGCGTGCCGTCGCCGAGCGCATCGCCGAGGAGATGAACGTCGCGCTCGGCGGCTTCGTGGGCTATCGCGTCCGATTCACCGATCAGACGGCGGCAGACACCGCCATCACGGTCATGACCGATGGCATCCTGCTGGCCTCCATCCGCAAGGATCGCCTGCTTCGCGCATACGACACGATCATCGTTGACGAGGCGCACGAACGATCTCTCAATATCGACTTCCTCCTCGGCTACCTGCACTGGCTTCTTCCCCGACGCCCGGACCTGAGGGTGGTCATCACCTCGGCCACCCTCGACACCGCGCGCCTGTCAGAGCATTTCGACGGGGCGCCCGTCATCGACGTGACCGGCCGCACCTACCCGGTGCAGGTCCGATACCGGCCCTACGACGACATCGACGAGGTCGACGCCGTGGGCGATGCCGTGGCCGAGCTCATGGTCGAGGGACCCGGCGACATACTCGTCTTCCTCTCCGGCGAGCGCGAGATCCGCGACACTGCCGATGCCCTCCGCTCGCGTGTGCCCCCCACCACCGAGGTCGTTCCCCTCTACGGGCGGCTTTCGGCCGCCGAGCAGCATCGCGTCTTCGCGCCGCACGGCTCACGAAGAGTCGTCTTGGCTACCAACGTCGCCGAGACATCCTTGACGGTCCCCGGCATCCACTACGTCGTCGACGCGGGCTCCGCGCGAATATCCCGCTTCAGCACGCGCCTGAAGATCCAACGCCTGCCCATCGAGCCCATCTCGCAGGCGAGCGCTGCCCAGCGGGCCGGACGCTGCGGACGCGTCGCCGACGGCGTCTGCATCCGGCTGTACGCCGAGTCCGACTTTGCGACGCGCCCCGAGTTCACCGAGCCGGAGATCCTGCGCACCAACCTCGCATCGGTCATCCTGCAGATGGCCACCCTCGGACTCGGCGATGTCGCCGACTTCCCCTTCATCGACGCACCGGATCGCCGAGCCGTGGCGGCCGGGATCGCCGTTCTGGAGGAGATCGGCGCATTGCGCCCAGCCCGGCGCGGCGACCACGGCGACGTGGGGGCTCGGGTCACCAGGATCGGCCGCGACCTTGCGCGCATTCCTCTCGATCCGCGACTCGGCCGCATGGTGCTCGCGGCGAAAGGCGGGTCCGAGCGGGGCGACTGCCTCGACGACGTGATTGTGCTGGCGGCCGGACTCACCATCCGCGATCCGCGTGAGCGCCCGGACGACCGTGCCGGACTCGCTGATGCGGCGCACGCCCGCTTCATCGATCCCACGTCCGACCTCATGTCGATGCTCGCGCTCTGGGACTACGTCACCGAGCGCCAGGGCACGCTGTCGTCGACTCGCTTTCGCGCCATGTGCCGGGAGGAGTTCCTCAACTACCTACGTGTGCGCGAGTGGCAGGACCTCGTCAACCAGATCCGCTCCGCAATCGGCGCTCCCAACCGAAACAGTGCGGCTGAGCACGATGCAGACGCCATTCACCGCGCCATGCTGACCGGACTGCTGTCCCATGTGGGTCTCCTCGAACCACGTGACGCGACACGTCGGCGCAAGCGCGAATACGTCGGCGCGCGGGGCACCCGCTTCGCCCTGTGGCCCGGCTCGGCACTCGCAAGCAAGCCCCCGAAGTGGGTGATGGCTGCCGAACTGGTCGAGACATCGCGACTGTGGGGACGCATGGCGGCGACCATCGATCCCGCCTGGGTGGAGCACGTCGCGGGTGCCCTCGCCGCGCGGTCTCACTCCGAGCCACTGTGGTCACGCTCGCGCGGCGAGGCCGTCGTCATCGAGCGCGTGACGCTCTACGGACTGCCCCTCGTCACCGACCGGCGGATTCCTCTCGCTCGCATAGACAAGGCGGCGGCACGCGACTGGTTCATCCGTCACGCACTCGTGAAGGGCGACTGGGTCCACCGTCATGGCGAGCTGGCGGCCAATGACGAACTCCTGCGCGAGATCCGCGAGCGCCTCGACCGGGCGCGAAGCGCCGACGACGTGGTCGACGAGCAAATGCTGACGCGCTTCTATGCCGAGCGGATACCCGATCAGGTCACGAGTGGTCGCGCCTTCGACGCCTGGTGGCGACGCGAACGAGAGCACTCCCCCAGCCTGCTCGACCTCCCCGCGGATCTCGTCGCGGAGGCCGAGCGACTGGCCGCCGAGGACGATTTCCCGAGCGTGTGGCCGACCCTGGCGAACGTCGACGCCACACTCGACGTCTCCTACCGATTCGATCCGAGTGATCCGCGCGACGGCGTGACCGTCCGGGTGCCCGTGGGTCTCCTCCCCACCCTTCCCGACGGCGCCTTCGACTGGCAGGTCCCGGGCTGGCGCCCTGACCTCGTCACCGCCCTGCTGCGCGCCCTGCCCAAGAAGGTGCGCACGGCCCTCGGCCCCGCGCCAACGCTTGCCGAGCGCCTCCTGCCGGCTCTGCGGCAGGCCGCCGGCGGCCCCGAGCCGCTGACGGTCGCCCTCAGCAGCGCCGTTCGCGACATCACGGGAGTTGACGTGCCCGTCCAATCGTGGGATCAAGCCGCCGTACCACAACACCTGCGCGTAGGTATCGCCGTCGTCGCCGACGACGGCTCGGAACTCGACTTCGGTCGTGATCTCGCGCGCCTGCGCGAGCCGTGGGCACGGGCGTCCGCCGCGGCGGTGCGCGAAGCCATGCCCGAACTCGTCCAGGCCTCGGTCAACTCGTGGCCCGCGATCGAGCCCGAGGCGACGGTCGAGCGCGACGGTCCCTCGGTCACGGCGTATCCCAGCCTCGTCGCACGCGCCGACGGCACCGTGTCGATGACCGTGCTCGCCGCCCGCGAAGCCCAGGAGTCGGCGATGCCGCGCGGCACCGCGCGCCTGCTGCGCCTGGACAACACACGCAAACTCTCGCTCGCGCGAAACCCGCAGGGATCCGTGCGCGCGCTCCTGGACGAGTGCTGTGAGGCAGCCGCACTCGAGGTAATCATCGAGGCAGGCGGCGTCCCGTGGAATGAGGAGGAGTTCAACGGGCTCGCGCAGGGGTTCCGGACCACCCAGTTGCATCGCGTCCAGCGGCTCCTCGATGCTCTCGTGCCCGTGCTCGACAGCTGGTGGACGATCTCCTCACGTCTCGACGAAGTCTCGAGCCCCCGACTGTCTGCGGCCGTCGACGACATCCGCCGACAGGTAGCCAACCTGATCAGGCCCGGATTCATCCTCGATCGCGGCATCGACGGGCTCGACGACCTACGCCGCTACCTGATCGGCGTCGAGCGCCGCATCGATCGACTCCCCTCCGACGCGGCCCGTGATCTGCTGCGCATGGAACAGGTCCATCGGGTGGAAGATGCCCTCGACACCCTG
>JBJTIQ010000191.1:0-3491 GCA_046095085.1 Actinomycetota bacterium
CGACCTCGACGTCGGGCAGGAGCGCCACCCCCTGAAGTCGACCAAGCACGAAGACGTCGAGGCGGCCGATCAATACGAGCGCGGCAAGGAGGAGTCCGGGTTCGCGCAATACCGGATCATCCGACGCACCCTCATCGGCGCGATGGCCCTGCTGCCGATCCCCGCCCTGATCCTGCTGCGCGACCTGTGGACCTCCAAGGACGGCGGCTTTGGCCCCAGCCCCACGGAGCTGCTCAGCACCACCGCATGGGTCGAGGGCATGCCGATCGTCACCGACGGCACCTACGAGAAGCTCCGCCCCGAAGACATCCCGGTCGGTGGCCTCGTCTCTGCCCTGCCCGAAGACATCATGGAAATCCAAGAAGAGGAGCACAACCTCAACGCCCGCGGCAAGGCGGCGATCATCCTCGTGCGCATGGAGCCCGACGAGATCCGCGCGCAGCAGGGCGACGGCTGGGACTACCAGGGGATCCTCGCCTACTCCAAGATCTGCACCCACGTGGGCTGCCCCATCGCCCTGTATGAGCACCGCACGCACCACCTGCTGTGCCCGTGCCACCAGTCGACCTTTGACCTGGCCGACGCGGGCAATGTCGTCTTTGGGCCTGCGGCTCGGCGCATGCCCCAGTTGCCGATCGGCGTCAATGAGGAAGGATTCCTCGTAGCCAGGGCACCCTTCGCAGAGCCTGTCGGACCAAGTTTCTGGGAGCGCGGATGAGCACCACCGAGAAGATCGGCGGAACGGTCGCCACCTACGTCGACGACCGGGTCGGCTCCAACCGATTCCTGGCGCGCAGCCTCAAGAAGGTCTTCCCCGACCACTGGTCCTTCATGTTGGGCGAGATCGCCCTCTACAGCTTCATCGTCGTCCTGCTGAGCGGGGTCTTCCTCACCCTCTTCTATAAGCCCAGCATGGTGGAGGTCGTCTACGACGGCTCCTACGTGCCCCTCAAGGGCGTGATGATGTCCGAGGCCTACGCCTCGACGCTCAACATTTCCTTCGACGTGCGCGGCGGCCTGCTCATCCGCCAGATGCACCACTGGGCCGCGCTGATCTTCATCGCCGCCATGAGCGTGCACATGTTCCGCGTCTTCTTCACCGGCGCCTTCCGCAAGCCCCGCGAGTTCAACTGGGTCATCGGCATCGCGCTCATCACGCTCGGACTCGGCGCCGGCTTCTCCGGCTACTCACTGCCCGACGACCTGCTCTCGGGCACCGGCCTGCAGATCGCTCGCGGCATCGTGCAGGCGATCCCGATCGTCGGCACCTGGGGCGCCTTCTTGCTCTTCGACGGTGAGTTCCCCGGCACGGAGTTCATCTCGCGCCTCTACGGCGTCCACATCCTGCTTATCCCCGGCCTGATCCTGGCGCTGATCACCGTGCACCTGATGATGGTCTGGACCCAGAAGCACACGCAGTTCCCCGGACCGGGCCGCACCAACAACAACGTGGTCGGATACCCGCTGATGCCGATCTACATGGCCAAGGCCGGCGGCTTCTTCTTCGTGGTCTTCGGCGTGATCATCCTCATCTCAGGCCTGGTCACCATCAACCCGATCTGGATCTTCGGGCCCTACACCCCCGACCAGGTGTCGGCCGGCTCCCAGCCCGACTGGTACATCGGCTGGCTCGACGGCGCCCTGCGCCTGATGCCCAACGTCGAGACCGTGCTCTTCGGCTACACGATTTCGTGGAACGTCTTCATCCCCTCGGTGATCGTGCCGGGCATCGTCTTCACGGTCGCGGCCTTCTATCCCTTCATCGAGGAATGGGCCACGGGCGACAAGCGCGACCACAACCTCCTCGACCGCCCGCGCAACGCCCCCACGCGCACCGCCATCGGCGTCATGGCCATTACCTTCTACTTCCTGCTCTTCATCGGCGGCGGCAACGACATCATCGCGATCACCTTCGACCTATCGATCAACTCGATCATCTGGTTCCTGCGCATCGCGATCTTCGTCGTGCCCCCGATCGCCTTCGTCGTCACCCGCCGCATCTGCATCGCGCTCCAGCGCAGGGACCGCGAGAAGCTGCTCCACGGCTACGAGTCCGGGCGCATCCTGCGCCTGCCCCACGGTGAGTTCATCGAGGTCCACGAGCCCCTCCCCGCCAAGGAGCGCGCCGTGCTCGAGTCGGCCATCGAGTCCTACCGGGCTCCGCTGCCCGCTCCTGCGAAGGTCGACGCCAACGGCGTGCGCAACAAGTTCTACCGGCTGCAGCTCCTTCGCTCCAAACTGTCGCACTGGTACTACGCCGACGACATCAAGCCCCCGACTCGGGAGGAGATCGCGGCGGGTCAGGCCCACGTCGCCCACGACGCCGCACTCGAGGCGCCCCTGCACGAATACGAGGAGACGCACTTCGTCAACGTGCCCTTCCACGGTGGAATCCTCCACGAGGAGGGTGCTCCCATGACCAACAAGCAGCAGCTCGAGGAGCGCGGCGGCAACCTGTAGGTCCGCCTCCTGCGGGCGCGCTTGCGTCCTTCGTACTCGTTAGCCTCGTCCCATGTCCGCACGTGGCCGTGCCCTGCGCGCCGGCGCCCTCGGGCTCGGCGTTGCCGGCCTCCTCGCCCTGCCGACCGGCCCGGCACCATCGGCCGCCGCGGTCGACCAGCCATGCGCCACCATGGGCACGGCGGCGCTGGAGATCCCGGCCGTCGACGCTCCCCCGCTGGTCTTGGCCGCCGGTGACCGCGCTGTCGGGCTACGCGCACCCTGGGGCCTGGTCTCCCTTGCCGACGGCTCCACGCTCGTCAGCGAACGCGACAGCGGGCGGATCGTGCGTATCGATAGCTCGGGCACCGTCCGCACGCTCACCCGCATCGCCGAGTCCGCGCCAGCGGGTGAGGGCGGCCTGCTCGGGATCGCCATCGACCCCACTGCCACCTGGGTCTACGCCTACGTCACCACGGCCACCGACAACCGCGTCGTGCGCTTGGCCCTCGATGAGCCCGACGGGGCTCGCGAGGAGAGCCTGACGGGCATTCCCAAAGCCGACATTCACAATGGCGGCCGGATCGCCTTCGGCCCCGACGGCAATCTGTATGTCGCCACCGGAGACGCGATGGTCCCCGAGTCGGCGCAGGACCCAGCCTCCCCCGCCGGAAAGATCCTGCGGATCGATGCCACCGGAGGGATTCCGGCCGGCAATCCCTTCGCCGGATCACCCGTCTGGAGCCTGGGGCACCGCAACGTGCAGGGGCTTGCCTTCGACTCGCACGGCAGGCTGTGGGCCACCGAGTTCGGCACTGACAAGGCGGACGAGCTCAACCTGATCGAGGCGGCCGGCAACTACGGCTGGCCCATCGTGGAGGGAGCCGGCGGCGACCCGGCGACCTACGTCGACCCGAAGGCACAGTGGTCACCCACGTCGCTGGCCTCGCCGAGCGGGCTGGCCATCCAGGACGATGTCGCCTACGTCGCATACCTGCGGGGCAAGGTCCTGTTGCAGGTGCCGCTGAGGGGCGCCCCGGCCGCGGTGCCGC
>JBJTIQ010000192.1:0-3042 GCA_046095085.1 Actinomycetota bacterium
GCGACACACCCGAGCGCGGGGGCGGGAGAAATCGGCCGAAACGGACATCGCGGTCGGAAGCTCACGGACGGAGACGTAGTGCCCACGATCCAGCAGTTGGTCCGCAAGGGCCGACAGGACAAGGTCGCGAAGAACAAGACGCCCGCGCTCAAGGGCAGCCCGCAGCGTCGCGGCGTCTGCACGCGCGTCTACACCACCACCCCCAAGAAGCCCAATTCCGCGCTTCGCAAGGTGGCCCGCGTCCGTCTGTCGTCTGGCATCGAGGTCACCGCCTACATCCCCGGCGTGGGCCACAACCTCCAGGAGCACTCGATCGTCCTCGTCCGCGGCGGCCGCGTGAAGGACCTCCCTGGCGTTCGCTACAAGATCATCCGCGGCGCCCTCGACACCCAGGGCGTGAAGAACCGCAAGCAGGCACGCTCCCGCTACGGCGCGAAGAAGGAGAAGGGCTGATGCCGCGCAAGGGCCCCGCTGGGAAGCGACCGATCGTCATCGATCCGGTCTACTCGTCGCCGCTGGTCACCCAGCTCATCAACAAGATCCTGCTCGACGGCAAGCGCTCGACCGCCGAGGCCATCGTCTACGGCGCCCTTGAGGGCTGCCGTGAGAAGACCGGCACCGATCCGGTCGCCACGCTCAAGCGCGCCCTCGACAACGTCCGTCCCACCCTCGAGGTCCGGTCCCGTCGCGTGGGCGGTGCCACCTACCAGGTGCCGGTCGAGGTCAAGGCCGGGCGCAGCACGACCCTCGCCCTGCGCTGGCTCGTGAGCTTCGCTCGCCAGCGTCGTGAGAAGACCATGACCGAGCGCCTGATGAACGAGATCCTCGACGCCTCCAACGGCCTGGGCGCGAGCGTCAAGAAGCGCGAAGACACGCACAAGATGGCCGAGTCCAACAAGGCATTCGCCCACTACCGCTGGTAGTCGGCGGCGACACACACGACAAGAGACGACGGAAGGTTTTCAGGTGCCCACCGCGACCAAGCTCGACCTCGCCAAGGTCCGCAATATCGGGATCATGGCGCATATCGACGCGGGCAAGACCACGACGACCGAGCGAATCCTCTTCTACACCGGCATCAACTACAAGATCGGTGAGGTCCACGAGGGCGCGGCCACGATGGACTGGATGGAGCAGGAGCAGGAGCGAGGCATCACCATCACCTCCGCCGCCACGACGTGCGAGTGGAAGGGCTGCACGATCAACATCATCGACACGCCCGGTCACGTTGACTTCACGGTCGAGGTCGAGCGGTCCTTGCGTGTGCTTGACGGCGCAGTGGCGGTATTCGACGGCGTGGCCGGCGTGGAGCCGCAGTCCGAGACCGTGTGGCGCCAGGCCGACCGCTACAACGTCCCCCGTATCTGCTTCGTCAACAAGCTCGACCGCACCGGCGCCAACTTCTACATGTGCGTCGACATGATCAAGGACCGCCTCGGCGCCACCGCCCTCGTGCTCCAGCTCCCGATCGGGTCGGAGTCCGACTTCCTGGGCGTCATCGACCTCGTGACGATGCGAGCCCTCACCTGGCGTGGCGAGACACAGAAGGGCGAGGACTACGTCGTCGAGGAGATCCCCGCCGACATGGCCGAGCAGGCCGCCGAGTGGCGCGAGAAGCTCCTCGAGACCCTCGCCGAGGCCGACGACGCCGTCATGGAGAAGTTCCTCGAGGGCGAGGAACTCTCGGTCGACGAGATCCAGGCCGGCATCCGGCGCGCGACCCTGGCCGACAAGGTCACCCCTGTCCTCACCGGCTCGGCGTTCAAGAACAAGGGCGTCCAGCCCATGCTCGATGCCGTCGTCGCCTATCTCCCCTCGCCGCTCGACGTCGCAGCGATCGAGGGCCACGCGCCCGGCAAGGAGGCGGAGGTCATCGAGCGCAAGCCCAGCGATGATGAGCCCTTCTCCGCCCTCGCCTTCAAGATCATGAGCGATCCGCACCTGGGCAAGCTCACCTACGTCCGCATCTACTCCGGTCGCCTCGAGACGGGCACGGCGGTCCTCAACAGCACCAAGGACCGCAAGGAGCGCGTCGGCAAGATCTACCGAATGCACGCCAACAAGCGTGAGGAGATCGACGCCGTGGGCGCCGGCGACATCGTGGCCGTCATGGGACTGAAGGACACCACCACCGGCGAGACCCTCTGCGATCCGGCCAAGCCGGTCGTCCTCGAGTCGATGAGCTTCCCCGCCCCGGTCATCTCGGTCGCGATCGAGCCCAAGACCAAGAGCGACCAGGAGAAGCTCGGCACCGCCATCCAGCGCTTGGCCGAGGAGGACCCGACCTTCCGCGTCCAGACCGACGAGGAGACCGGCCAGACGATCATCTCGGGCATGGGCGAGCTCCACCTCGAGGTCCTCGTCGACCGCATGCGCCGCGAGTTCAAGGTCGAGGCCAACGTCGGCAAGCCCCAGGTCGCCTACCGCGAGACCATCACCAAGACGGTCGAGAAGGTCGACTACACCCACAAGAAGCAGACGGGTGGCTCCGGCCAGTTCGCCAAGGTCCAGATCACGCTCGCACCCCACTCCGAGGGTGAGGGTGGCTACGAGTTCGAGAGCAAGGTCACCGGCGGCCGCATCCCCCGCGAATACATCCCCTCGGTCGATGCGGGTTGTCAGGAGGCCATGGAATACGGCGTACTCGCTGGCTATCCCATGGTCGACCTCAAGGTCACGCTCCTCGACGGGGCTTACCACGAGGTCGACTCGTCCGAGCTCGCCTTCAAGATCGCCGGATCGATGGTGTTCAAGGAGGCCGCCCGCAAGGCCGGCCCCGTGCTCCTCGAGCCGATGATGGCCGTCGAGGTCACGACCCCCGAGGACTTCATGGGCGACGTGATCGGCGACCTCAACTCCCGCCGTGGCCAGATCCAGGCCATGGACGAGCGAGCCGGTGCGCGCATCGTGCGGGCCCTGGTGCCGCTCTCAGAGATGTTCGGTTATGTGGGCGACCTGCGCAGCAGGACCCAGGGCCGGGCCAGCTACACCATGCAGTTCGACTCCTACGCCCAGGTTCCGACCAACGTGGCGACGGAGATC
>JBJTIQ010000193.1:0-4039 GCA_046095085.1 Actinomycetota bacterium
TCATGACGCTTCCGGCGTCGGCCATCGCCTATCAGCGGGTGCGGGCATCGGCGATACGTGTGGCCGAGGTCCTGGATTCTCCACCGCCGGTGACTGACCCTCGCAATCCGGACCCGGCTCCGCTGCCACCACTGGCGATGCTATGCAGCGGACTCACGGCCCGGTGGTCAGCCGAGGCTGATTCGACACTCCGATCCATTGACCTCAGGCTTGGGACGCGCGAACGTGTGGCTGTCGTGGGGCCCAGCGGTGCGGGGAAGTCGACACTGGCGGCGGTGCTCGTGAAGTTCCTTGCCTACGAAGGCTCGGTCAAGCTGGGCGACCGGGAGATCGACCGACTCGACGGAGACGCCGTACGCGGCAGTATTGGACTGCTCGGCCAGGATGCGCATGTCTTCGACGCGACCCTGCGCGACAACCTTCGGCTGGGTTGCCGAGAAGCCGATGATGCTGCTCTGCGCGACGTCCTTGCACGCGTGAGACTTGATCAATGGTTCGAGACGTTGCCTCTCGGTCTCGACACGCAGTTGGGCGCCCGCGGAACCGCGATGTCAGGGGGCGAGCGTCAGCGCTTGTCGCTCGCTCGGTTGCTCCTGGCCAATCGCCGAATCCTCGTACTCGACGAACCAACAGAGCATCTCGACACCCAGACCGCAGATCGTCTAACCGACGACATCCTCGATGTGACACACGATCGAGCCACTCTGCTCATCACCCACCGATTGAAGGGGCTCGACCGCGTCGACCGCATCGTCGTCCTGGTGCACGGGCAGATTCGGGCTCAGGGCACCCATGATGAACTCCTAGCCCAGGGCGGCTGGTACGCCGACCGATGGGCGAAGGAAAGGGAACGCGAGGACGTCGCGGCCATAGCGGTCAGCATTCCCCCGGGCACCGCCATGAGCCGGGGGAGACAGGGCTAGGGTGCTTCGAGGACGTCCCACCTGAAGGAGTCACCATGCCGCGTCTTGGTCGAGCCGTTGTCCGCACCGCCGTCGTCGCAGGTACCGCCACCGCTGTGAGCGGCAAGGTCCAGCAGCGTCAGGCCGACAAGCAGGGTGAGAAGGAGGCCGCGCAGGCCGCCGCCGCTCCTGCGGCCGAGCCCGAGGTCGACGCCGTGGCCGAGATCGAGCGCCTGGGTGCGCTCAAGGACAAGGGGCTTCTCACCGACGAGGAGTTCGCGGCCGCCAAGGCCAAGATCCTCGGCATCTAGTCGCGCACCGCTCCAGGCACCTCGCGATAGCCCACGCCGATCACGGCCGGGACCTTGCTGCGATCGCGTCCGGTGATGATCACCTGGTAGGTCCCACTGCGTGCCGTGGTGCTCCAGCGCGAGAGATATAGGTATGCGGTCTGCGAGTAGGGCTCGAAGAACGCCGTGCGCTCGTCGATGACCAATGAGGTGCGTCGTCCTGACGGATCAATGATGGTGACGAGCGGCAGTTGCGCGTTGCTGAGTTTGTTGGCCGGGGGCCGGTCGTTGACAAGGAGTTGAATGTCGAGTCGCTGCCCGTCACGCATGCCCACGCGAAATCCACGAGTGGCTCCCTCGCGCACTGTCGCGTAGACGGCGAAGGAGACGGTGCCGTCGACCAAGAGAGGGCCCTGCGATGGAGTGCGGTCGGCAGAGGTCAACTGCACGGGCTGGTGAGCATGTGCGGGGCCGATGGGTCCGAGAGCAACGGCGCCCACCGCCAGCGCTAGCACAGCCACCCACGTCCGCATGCTTCGAGTATCGCGGCGCTCGGGGGATTCCGCCCGGGGAGGCGGGGTAGGCAGCCGCGGAGGGTGCCAGGATGTGCCCAGGCCCACAAGGCCGGCGTCGAAAGGGTCCACCATGGCCGAGACACCCGTTCAGTTGCTCACGCCAGAGGGCACTCGTGTTGAGCATCCCGACTACCCGCTTGAGGTTTCGGCTGAACAACTGCGGACGATGTATCGCGACATCGCCATCACACGACGCATGGATATCGAGTCAACGGCGCTTCAGCGCACCGGTGAACTCGGTCTGTGGTGTCCCACTCTCGGCCAGGAGGGCGTGCAGGTCGGCGCGGGCCATGCAATGCGTCCGGGCGACTACGGCTTCACGACCTATCGCGAATCCGGCATATTCCATGTGCGCGGGGTCGAAGCCGACGAGCTGCTGCAGCTCTATCGCGGCAATACCCACTCGAGTTGGGATCCACAGCGCGTAGGCCTGGGCCTCTTCACCATCGTCATCGGCAGCCATGCCCTTCATGCGGTCGGCTACGCCATGGGTATCCAGCGCGACGGCACCGACGATGCTGTCTTGGCCTGCTTCGGTGACGGAGCCACGAGCACCGGCGACGTCCACGAGGCCATGGTCTTCGCGGCCGCCTTCTCCTGTCCTGTCGTCTTCCTCGTGCAAAACAATCAGTGGGCCATCTCCGTGCCGGTCGAGCGACAGAGCCGGGTGCCCATCGCGCAGCGGGCGCTCGCCTACGGCATGCCGGGCATACGCATCGACGGCAACGACGTACTCGCGGGTTTGGCCGTGACTCGCACCCTGCTCGACCGCGCCCGAGAAGGTGGTGGACCGGCGCTGATCGAAGCGATCACCTATCGCATGGGACCGCACACGACATCCGACGATCCCACGCGCTATCGCGATGAGTCCGACTACGCGCACTGGGGCGAGCTCGATCCACTCGATCGCCTGCGCAAGCATTTGCTGCTGATCGGCGAAGCCGACGAGGCGTTCTTCGCCGCCGTGGAGGCCGACTGTGACGAGCTCGGCGAGAAGGTCCGAGGCTCCATCCGCGGGATGCCCGATCCCGATCCCATGCTGATGTTCGATTCCGTCTACGCAGAGCCGCATCGCGATGTGGAGGCCGATCGCGCTCAGATGGGTGCCTACTTCACGCGCCTGGAGGAGTCGGCATGACCGAGATGACGATGGTGCAGGCGCTCAACGCCGGGCTGCGCCGGGCGATGGAGAACGATCCCAAGGTGCTGCTTATGGGTGAGGACATCGGCCCGCTGGGTGGTGTCTTCCGGGTGACCGACGGGTTGCAGAAGGACTTCGGCGAATTGCGCGTCATCGATTCGCCGCTCGCCGAGAGTGGCATCGTCGGCACTGCGGTTGGCCTCGCGATGCGCGGCTACCGTCCGGTGCTGGAAATCCAGTTCGATGGCTTCGTCTTCCCCGCTTTCGACCAGATCGTGACGATGGTGGCCAAGCACCACTATCGCTCGGAGGGCAGGACACCGATGCCGATGGTCATCCGCATTCCCTATGGTGGGGGCATCGGTGCGGTGGAGCATCACAGCGAGTCGCCGGAGGCCTACTTCGCGCATACGCCCGGACTCCGCGTACTGACACCGGCAGATGCTGCTGAGGCCTACGCCACGATTCAGCAGGCGATCGCATCGGACGACCCAGTCATCTACTTCGAACCCAAGCGCCGCTACTGGGACCGCGCAGAGGTGGACGACGTCTCGCCGATCACAGGCGACCCTTGGACATCGCGTGTCGTCCGCAAAGGCACGGATGTGACCCTGGTGGCCTACGGACCGATGGTCCGCACCTGCCTAGAGGCAGCCGCCGCGGCCAACGACGATGGGGTGTCGTGCAGCGTCGTCGACCTGCGCTCGCTGTCACCACTCGACCTCAATCCGGTCTACGTCGATGTTCGACGTACCGGTCGCTGTGTCGTCGTGCACGAGGCGCCCGTGACGCTCGGCATCGGCGCGGAAGTCGCGGCGCGTGTCAGCCAGGAGTGCTTCTTCGCGCTCGAGGCACCGGTGGCGCGGGTGGGCGGTGCCTTCCTTCCCTATCCACCGAATCGATTCGAGAAGCACTATCTACCCGATGTAGACAGAGTGCTCGACGCCATCGACGGGGTACTGGCACTGTGACCGCCACGCACGTGCGCGACTTCCCCCTGCCAGACGTAGGCGAGGGGCTGACCGAGGCTGAGATCGTCACATGGCGGGTGGCGGTCGGTGACCTGGTTGAGATCAATCAGCCGATCGTCGACATCGAGACGGCGAAGGCCGTCGTGGAACTGCCGTGCCC
>JBJTIQ010000194.1:0-4426 GCA_046095085.1 Actinomycetota bacterium
ATCCACATCCGCCGGAAAGGCGGGCTCACGCGAAGCGGCGTCAGGTCAGCGAAGATCCGAGCCACGTCAGGGCGACAGCCGTTCGACGACCCAGGCGTCGGCATCGTCCAGGAGTGCATCAGCGCGAGTACGCCGATACCGCAAGCGATCGTGCAGGCGCGACTCGCGACCCTGCCAGAACTCGACGGTCTCGGGGACCACGATCCAGCCGCCCCAGAAGTCGGGCAGCGGCACGTCGTCCGGAAAGCGCTCGACGAGCTCGGCGTAGCGCTCGTCGAGCACGGAGCGATCGTCGATCACCTGCGACTGGTGGCTCGTCCACGCGCCGATGCGTGATTCGCGAGGGCGGGAGGAGAAGTAGTCGGCGGCCTCGTCGCGCGGAACCTCCACCGTCTCGCCGACGACAACCACCTGCCGGTGCAGGTCGTACCAGGGGAAGACGAGTGAGGCGCGGCGTGTGGCCGTCAACTCGGTGCCCTTGCGGGAGGAGAGGTTGGTGTAGAACGCGAACCCTCGGGCATCGACGTCCTTGAGCAGCACGGTGCGAGCACTGGGCACGCCGTCGGCCGACACGGTGGCGACCACCATGGCATTGGCCTCCGCGAGGCCCGCGACGGCGGCCTCGGCGAACCACGCGCGGAACTGCTGGAGGGGACTGGGCGCGAGATCCGCCTCCGACAAGGTGCCCCTGTCGTAGTGGACCCGCAGGTCCCGCAGATCGCGCTGCTCCGGCACACCCGCATCCCATCACGGCGTCCCCGCCCGCGCCGCCCGGGGCTCGCGGGGTTGAATGGGGGCATGACGGAGTTCGTGCCGGGCCTCGAGGGCGTGGTCGCCTTCCAGACGCAGATCGCCGAGCCTGACCGCGACGGCGGAGCCCTGCGCTACCGAGGGGTCGACATCGAAGACCTCGTCGGTCGCGTGTCCTTCGGCAACGTCTGGGGACTGCTCGTCGACAACGAGTTCAACCCGGGCCTGCCTCCCGCCGAGCCTTATCCGATCCCGGTGCACTCCGGTGACGTGCGGGTCGACGTCCAGTCGGCCATCGCGATGCTCGCGCCAGGCTGGGGCCTGAAGCCGCTCCTCGACATAGACGACGACACGGCACGCGAAAACCTTGCTCACGTGTCAGTCATGGCGATGTCGTTCGTCGCGCAGTCTGCTCGGGGGCTGGGCATGCCCATGGTGCCGCAGACCCGGATCGACGAGGCGTCGACGGTGGTCGAACGGTTCATGATCCGCTGGCGAGGTGAGCCAGACCCCAAGCACGTGCAGGCGGTGGACGCCTACTTCGTGTCGGCCGCGGAGCACGGCATGAACGCGTCCACCTTCACTGCTCGGACGATCGCATCCACCGGCGCCGACGTTGCCGCCGCGATCTCCGGCGCTGTCGGTGCCATCAGCGGCCCGCTCCACGGTGGCGCGCCCTCCCGGGTGCTGGGCATGATCCAGGAGATCGAGCGCACGGGCGATGCCCGCGGCTACGTCCGCGGCGTCCTCGATCGCGGCGAGCGCCTCATGGGCTTCGGTCACCGCGTCTATCGGGCGGAGGATCCCCGCGCTCGCGTGCTGCGGCGTACCGCGCGTGAATTGGACGCGCCCCGTTACGAGGTGGCCGCCGCCCTCGAGCAAGCAGCCCTGGAAGAGCTCCGTGCACGACGCCCCGACCGCATCCTGGAGACCAACGTCGAGTTCTGGGCGGCCATCGTCCTTGACTACGCGCAGGTTCCCGCGCCGATGTTCACGTCGATGTTCACCTGCGCGCGATTGGCGGGCTGGAGCGCGCACATCCTCGAGCAGAAGCGCACCGGACGCCTCATCCGTCCTTCGGCGCGCTACGTCGGAGCCGGTCCGCGCGTGCCGGAAGCGGTGCCCGGATGGGACCCCGACATGGTGGCGCCGACCGGCTACACCCCGTCCAAGCGGGAGTCGCAGCCGACCACCGTGCGTCGCTGACGGCCACCCCTCATAGGGTCAGCGTCGTGAACGACGACATCCGCATCCCCGCCGACCTCCTTCCCGCTGACGGCCGCTTCGGCTCCGGCCCGTCGAAGGTGCGCCGCGAGCAGGTCTCCGGTCTCCTCGACGTTGCCGGCACCTACCTCGGCACCTCGCACCGACAGAAGACGGTCAAGTCCCAGGTGGGCCGCCTGCGGTCGGGTCTTTCGCAGTTGTTCTCCCTGCCGGAGGGCTACGAGGTGGTCCTCGGCAACGGCGGCTCCACGGCGTTTTGGGATATCGCGACGTTTGGCCTCATCCGCGATCGCGCGCAATTCCTGTCGTTCGGTGAGTTCGGCGCCAAGTTCGCGCAGGCCGCCGCGGAAGCCCCGCATCTCGGTGATCCGACCATCATCAAGGCCGATCCCGGCGACGCGCCCGACTTCCGGGCCGAGGCGGGGATCGACGCCTACTGCTCGCCGCACAACGAAACCTCGACCGGCGTCATCGTGACACCCCATCGCGTGGCAGGGGCAGACCCCGATTCGCTCGTCCTCTTCGATGCGACCTCCGGCGCCGGGGGCCTGCCGCTCGACGCAAGCCAGGTCGACGTCTACTACTTCGCGCCTCAAAAGAGCTTTGGATCCGATGGCGGCCTATGGCTCGCACTCATGTCGCCGGCTGCCATCGCGCGCGTCGAGCAGATCGCGGCGGGGGACCGCTGGACACCGGCATTCCTAGACCTGAAGACCGCGCTCGACAACTCGCGACAGGACCAGACCTACAACACCCCGGCCCTGGCTACGATCTACCTCATGGCCGAGCAGGTCGACTGGTTCCTCGGCAACGGAGGTCTGGACTGGTGCACGTCGCGCACCGCCGAGTCGTCCGGGATCCTCTACGATTGGGCGGAAGCCAGTGACTTCGCTACGCCCTTCGTCGCTGATCCGGCCAAGCGGTCCGCCGTGGTGGCAACCATCGACTTCGACGACCGCATCGACGCCACGCAGGTCACCAAGGCGCTGCGCGCCAACGGGATCGTCGACACCGAGCCCTACCGCAAGCTCGGCCGCAACCAGATCCGCGTGGCAGTGTTTCCGGCAGTCGAGCCAGACGACGTGCGCCAACTCACGCGGTCGATCGACTACGTCGTCGGCACCCTGGGATGACCTCCCCGGACGACCAGGTCGTTCACGCGCCCGTCCGACCGATCCGCGACCGCACGTCGCTCCTCGCCTACGCCCAGCTGGGCCTGCTCGGCTGGTTCGTCTACGGGTTCAGCGCCTCGCTGACGCTGCTGCGCGACGACGAGGGGCTGACCCGCACTGCCGCCTCGCTGCTGAGCATCTCCCTTGCCGTGGGCGGCATCGTGGGCAGCGTGGGCGCTCCTCTCATCGTCCGTCGCTTCGATCGCGCCACGCTTCTGCGCCTGAGCTCGCTGGCGATCGCGATCGGTGCGCTCGTCTACGTCTCGGGCGGCCCCCTCTGGCTCATCGCCGCCGGTCCCTTCCTCGGCTCCATGGGCTGCGGCTTCGCGGTGGTCGGCGCCAGTGCCTACCTGGAAGCGCGACAGGGCCCGGCCGCGGATGCGGCCCTCGCGGAGGCCAACCTCACCGCGTCTTTGTCATCGCTGCTGGCCACCTTCGCCATCGGGGTCGGTGCCACGCTCGTCATCGGCTGGCAGTCGGGCATGGTGCTGCTGGCGGTCATGGCGCTGCTCCTCGAAGTGCTGCGCGGACGCCGCACCGAGCCCTTCAACGTCGGCACCGAGGTGGAGAAGCGCAGCGACACCCCGCCCATGCCCGGCCTGGTCTGGTGGGCGGTCCTGACCCTCATCCTGCTGACCGGCGTCGAGATCACCCTGCTGCAGTGGGGACCTGATCTGCTGCGCGAACGCGGCGGCCTCGGGCCGGCGGCCGCGTCGACCACGATTGCCGCGATCGTCACCGGCATGATTGTCGGTCGCCTCATTGGCTCGCGCATCGTCGAGCGCGTGAGCTCCGAGCTCGTCTTCGGAGCGTCGATCCTCTTCGCCGCGGCAGCGTTCGCCTACACGTGGCTGGTGACCGGCGCGATTCCCCTCATCATCGGCCTGGTGCTGGTGGGCCTGGGCATCGGCATGCACTTCCCCCTCGGCATCGGGCGCGCCATGCGCGCATCGGACGGGCAGCCCGATCGCGCGGCCGGCCTCACGAGCGCCGGCATCGCGGTCATGAGCGGCATCGCGCCATTCGGGCTCGCCGCCCTGGCCGACGCCTGGGGGGTGCACCTGGCGTTCGGCACGATGATGGTGTTCTTCGCCGCCAGCTTCCTGCTGCTGCTGTGGAAGCGAGTGCCCGAGGACCAGCCCTAGCGCACCAGCGCCGCGATAACCACGCCCACTGCGCAAGCAGCCAGCACCCCGAGGGTGATGAGACGACGCGTGCGGTGATCCACCCCGTCACTGTACGGCGTTCGCGCTAGCGTGCTGCCATGAGCACGGCGTCCG
>JBJTIQ010000195.1:0-5156 GCA_046095085.1 Actinomycetota bacterium
TGCGCCCAGGGCTGAGGCGTCACTGGGCTAGCCGCGCAGCGCGCGGTCGAGGTCGGCCCACAGGTCGGCCGGATCCTCGATGCCGACCGATAGCCGCAGCAGCGACTCGGGCACGAGCGGGTTTTCCAGTGCCCAGCGGCGACGTCGCTCGAGCAGGGACTCCACGCCGCCCAGGCTGGTGGCGTGGACCCACAGTCGCGTGCGCTCGGCGACGGCCTGCGCGGCGTCGGCACCGCCGCGTACCTCGATCGAGATCATGCTCCCGGGGCCGGTCATTTGAGCACTCGCGAGATCGTGACCGGGGTCGTCGGCCAGCCCCGGATAGCGCACGCGGTCGATGGCGGCGTGCCCGACGAGCTTGGTGGCGATTTCCTGCGCCGACGCTTGGGAGCGTTGGTGGCGTAGCGCCAGCGTGCGCAAGCCCCGCAGCACGAGGTAGCACTCGAGCGCACCGGGAGTGGCGCCGAGGAGCGTGCGCCGCAGACGTAGGGCATCGAGTCGGTCGGGGTCGACGGTGACGACGATCCCGAGTAGGCAGTCCGAGTGGCCCCCGATGGCCTTGGTCGCGCTGTGCAGCACGACATCAGCGCCCAACTCCAGCGGCTGCTGCCCCAGCGGGGTTGCGAAGGTGTTGTCGCAGACGACGAGCGCACCGACGGAGTGCGCCGCGGCGGCGATCGCCCGGATGTCGGCGATCTCGAGCATGGGATTGGTGGGCGACTCCACCCATACGGCATCGGCACCCGGCACGGCCTCCACGACCGCGTCGGTGTCGGCAATGTCCACGGTGCGAAGCCGGATGCGACCGACCGCATGGAGTTCGCGCAGCCGTGCCGCTACGCCGGTGTAGGTGAAGCGCGCGGCGACGACCGTGGCGCCAGCAGGGAGCAGGTCGAGGATGGCGTTGGCCGCTGCCATTCCCGAGGCGAAGGCCACGGCTCCGCCGCCCTCGAGGGGCCCGACAGCTGCCTCGAGGGCCCACATGCCGCGGGTGCCGTCTCGCGCATACTCGGTCTCGCCGCCCGCGTAATAGGTCGAGGCGAGTTCGACGGGCTGGTTGAGCGGCGCTCCCGGCGTGGGAGCGGGCCGCCCGTCGTGGACCAGGCGCGTCTCGACCGCCCAGGAGTCGTCCGGCATGGCGATGACCCTAGCGCGAGGGTCGACGGCTAACGTCGCTTCCGTGGAGCACAGCCCGCGCCGACGCGTCCTCGTGCTCTTCGGGGGGCGCAGCAGCGAGCACTCGATCTCGTGCGTCAGTGCGGCAGGAATCCTGCGTGCACTCGATCCGGCCCGCTACGACATCACTGCCGTGGGAATCCTGCCCGATGGCCGGTGGGTGCGCGTGCCCGCCGATCCAGCCGCGCTCGACGCGGCGGACGGCCAGCTGCCCGTCGTCGTCGACAGTGGTCAACCGGTGGCCCTGCTGCCGGAGCCGGTGGGCCAGCGCGAAGCCCTTCCCGCTGAGGTGCTGCGCGGGGTCGACGTGGTCTTCCCCGTGCTGCATGGTCCGTGGGGGGAGGACGGCACCATCCAGGGCCTGCTGGAGATGGCGGGCATCCCCTTCGTCGGATCAGGGGTTTTCTCCTCCGCCGCGGCCATGGACAAGGGCCACATGAAGGCGATGCTTGCGCACGCGGGCATTCCCGTTGGTCCGTGGCAGCTCGTGACATCCAGAGAGTGGACAGCCGATCCAGCGGCGTGCCTGGCACGCATCAGCACCCTCGGCTTCCCGCTGTTCGTCAAGCCGGCGCGAGCCGGCTCATCCGTGGGCATCAGCAAGGTGTCCGATCCGAGCGCGCTCGAGGCTGCCGTGCGCGAGGCGCAATCGTGGGATCCGCGCGTGATCGCCGAGTCGGCCATCGAGAGCGCGCGTGAGATCGAGTGCGGCGTACTCGCTGACCCGTCAGGTGCTCCCCAGGCGAGCCGCTGCGCGGAGATCGTCGTCCACCCAGATCACGACTTCTACGACTTCGAGGCGAAATACCTCGACGACGGAGCCGAACTCATCGTGCCCGCGCAGCTGGATCCGGTGGTGGAGGAGCGGGTGCGAAAACTCGCGGTCCGCGCGTTCGATGCCCTTGATTGCGAGGGCCTGGCGCGAGTCGACTTCTTCGTGACCGGCGATGACGTCCTGCTCAACGAGGTCAACACGATGCCGGGCTTCACGCCCATCTCGATGTATCCGCGCATGTGGGGTGCCTCGGGCATTGGCTACCACGAGCTTGTCGACCGACTGATCGACGATGCCGTGCGCAAGGGCACCGGCCTGCGCTAGGCGCCCTTTCCCTCCCGCGAGTGTGCAGGCGTTCCGCGTCGCCGAGGGGAGCGGTCGGGCACAGTTGCACAGTCGGCGATCAGGCCTGGGTGGCGAGAGCCGGTGAGAGGTCGAGCAGGACGCTGCCGGGGTTGTCGTAGGAGTCCGGGACGATCACCTCGACGTAGACCGGGTCCGACTGGGTGGGCCAGTTCACGGCGATGAACGCCGATCCGCCCGAGCCCTCGATCGGCAGCCAGGCAATGCCGCCGACCTCGAGCAGTTGCGAGGTGGGCTGGAGTGCGGCCGGTCGAGGCACCCCGCAGCGCCAGGTGATGGGCGGCTCGCCCCAGGCGGCGGTGCCGTCCGCGCCGGTGGGGCGCAGGGCGCCGCCGGCAACGGCCTCGGGGAGTGCGAGGCCCGCACATGCCGGGGCCGGGCTCTCGGGCGGAGTCACCGACACCTGTCGCCCGCAGGCGCAGATGAGGGCGAGGGCACACAGGGAGACGACGACGAGCCGTGTCATGCGCGGCCCGCGCGCACGCTCACTGTGTACGTTCACGTGTAAAGGTCCTCCTTCGGGTGGACGGATCGAGAGTAGCGCCCGCAGCATCGGGTGCGGAGGGCGAGAAGCATGGCGCAGACGGTGGGCGAATTCGGCGAGATCGCGCTCGTCGACCGCATCATCGCTGCCACGCGGGGAGCCAAGGGCCCGCGCAAGGGAGTGGTCGTGGTCGGCCCCGGTGATGATGCGGCCGTGCTGGCCGCCCCCGATGGTCGAGTCGTCGTCACCACCGACGTGCTCGTCGAGTCGCGCCACTTCCGGCGCGACTGGTCGAGTGCCGAGGACATCGGAGTGAAGGCCGTCGCCGAAAACCTTGCGGACATCGCCGCGATGGGCGCGCGACCCACCGGTCTGGTCATCGGCCTGGCGCTTCCTCCGGAGACAGAGGTGGCCTGGGTGGATGGCTTCCTGGCCGGTGTTCTCGCGGAGGCCGGTCGGGTGGGCGCGGCACTCGCCGGCGGCGACGTGGTCCGTGCTGATGCCATCTACGTATCGGTCACGGCCATGGGCGATCTGGAGGATCGCGAGCCGGTGTTGCGCAGCGGTGCTCGAGCCGGTGACGTGATCGCCGTATCCGGGAGGTTGGGCTGCGCCGCCGCTGGCCTGGCCGTGCTGTCGCGTGGCTTCCGGTCGCCCCGGGCCCTCGTCGACGCGCATCGTCGCCCCGAGCCCGACTACGCAGCGGGGATTCGCGCGGCCGAGAGTGGTGCCCACGCGCTGATGGATGTCAGCGATGGACTGCTCCTGGACGCCGGGCGGCTCGCCAAGGCGTCAGGTGTGAGCATCGACCTGGATTCAGCGGCGATCCCCGTGGATGAGGTGCTGGCATCGACGGCCGCGGCGTACAACCTCGACCCGCTCACCTGGGTGCTCGGCGGGGGAGACGATCACGCGCTGCTGGCGGCCTTCGCGAAAGGTGCGAAGTTGCCCGAGGGATTCACGGCGATCGGGAAGGCGGCCAAGTGCGGCCCGGATGGTCCCGCGGTCAGCGTCGATGGGCGAGCGCCGGAGTTCATGCCCGGCTTCGAGCACTTCCGAAACTAGGCGCGGGTGACCTTGCCGGCCTTGAGGCAGGAGGTGCAGACGTTGAGGCGCTTGGGGGTGCGACCCACGATCGCGCGGACCGACTGGATGTTGGGGTTCCAGCGGCGCGAGGTGCGACGGTGCGAGTGGGAGATGCTGTTGCCGAATCCGGGCCCCTTGCCGCAAACGTCACAGGTGGCAGCCACGGTGCTCTCCTCGGGATCTCGCGTCGGGCCGACGGCCCGAGCAACCACAGAAGGGTAGCGAAGTCCCATGGCCCGCTCAAACCGGGGCGGCCGCCGGCCTCTCGGGGCCGATAGCGTGACCCTGCCGACGAGAGCATGAGGGGAGGACCGTGAGCGAGAGCCTCCCGGCGCCTCCGTTGAGCGCCCTGTCGGTCCGCCTGTGGGCCGAGGCCTCCCTGCAAGCGCTCGGCGAGGAGCGGGCGGCCATCGACGCCCTCAACGTCTTCCCGGTCCCCGACGGCGACACCGGCACCAACATGTTCCTCACCCTGGAGTCCGCCTGCGCGGGCATCGCCGAGGTCTTCGACGAGGGGCAACCCGAGTCCACCCCGGGGCTCGCGGAGGTTGCCGAGGCATTCGGCCGCGGCGCTGTGCTGGGGGCCCGCGGCAACTCCGGGGTGATTCTGGCCCAGATCATCCGCGGCGTTGCCTCAGTGTTGGCGCAGGCACCCGCGGGCGCGACGTTCACCGGCGACGTCGTGCGCCAGGGCCTGCGTCGCGCATGCGATGAGGCCTACGGCGCGGTCGCGCATCCGGTGGAAGGGACCATCCTCACCGTCGCACGCGCGGCCGCCGAGGCCGCCGAGAGCTACGACGGCGACGACCTGGTTGGCGTAATCGAGAGCGCGGTCGCGGCATCGCACGTCGCCCTCGATCAGACACCCGACCTCCTGCCGGTGCTGCGCGACGCTGGCGTGGTCGACGCGGGCGGCCAGGGACTCGTCGTCGTGTACGACGCGCTCCTCGATGTCGTCACCGGCGTACGCCGTCGCCGGCCCGGGCGCGGCGTGCGTGCCAAGTTGCCGGTGGCCGCGCGCGCATCGTCTGCTGCGCATGGCCTCCCGGTCGCCGCCGCGGGCGGCGAGACCTCCTACGAGGGGCTGTATCTCTTCGGCGGCGACGACGCGGCGGCGGCCGCCGTGCGGACCCGACTCGACGCGCTGGGCGACTCGCTGGTGGTCACAGGGGCCGACGGTCTGTGGAACGTGCATGTCCACGTGCACGACGCGGGTGCCGCCGTCGAATCCGGGCTCGACCTGGGTCGCGTGCACCGCATCCGCATCACCTA
>JBJTIQ010000196.1:0-3213 GCA_046095085.1 Actinomycetota bacterium
TTCTTGCGGTATTCGCAGATGGCCTGGGTCGCGACTCGCACGCGCTGAGCCAGCCCGCATGGTCGACCGCTCTCGAGGTCCTCGCCGCCAACGGCGTGACCGTGTGCATCGACGACCGCGGAGCCCTGACGCCGACGCCCGCGGTGTCCCACGCGATCCTCGCGCACAACCGCGGCCGATCAGCCGCGGATCCCGGGCGGGCCGACGGCATCGTCGTGACCCCCTCCCACAACCCACCGCGCGACGGCGGCTTCAAGTACAACCCGCCGGACGGCGGCCCGGCGGGATCCGACAACACCGCGGGCATCCAGGACCGCGCCAATGTGCTGCTGGCCCTCGGTCTCGACGGGGTGCGTCGCGTGCCCCTCCCACGCGCACTCGCAGCGGCGAACGACGATCCGCGGTGGCCCGACGTGCCGAAGGCCACGCGCTGACCGGGATCCTGGGGGTCGGGGTGCTGGGTGTAGTAGGCCGTGACGAGCGCCGCGATGTCGACAAGGTCGGACTCCTCCGCCGGGAGTCCCGCGCGCGGATGGATGGCCATGGGCACATCTTGCCGCCCCGCTCGGCGCAGCCGCAGGCGCATAGGCTCCCGTCGTGCACCGCGAGACCCAAATGGCGACCTCGGCGCGTACGGACGTGCCGAACCGCCGATACTTCCGAACTCCCGCCACGGCTCCGGGGCCGTCGGGTCCGCAGATGCTGCGGGCGATGCGCTCGATCAATCGGGACTCCCTGGGGTTCCTGGCGTCCATGAATCGTCGCTATGGGCCGGTGGTGCAGTTCCCCATACCCTCGCCGCCGACCTACCTGGTGTCCGATCCCGAGGCGGTACGTCGCGTCCTCGTCACGCGCAACCGCAGTTACGACAAGGAGACGCTGCAGTACCGCGCGCTGTCGCTGGTCACCGGTGAGGGCCTGCTTTCCACCTCGGGCGAGCGCTGGCGCAGCCAGCGCAGGATCGTCCAGCCGTCCTTCCATCGCGAAAGCCTTGATGCCGTGGGGCGCCATGCGGCTCAAGCCGTGGACGATCTCGTCGACCGGTGGGGCGACCTGTCGCGTGGCGCGGTCATCGACATGGACGAGGCGATGATGCGGGCGGCCCTCGAGGTTGTGGGCCGATCACTGCTCGGCACAGACTTCTCGCGGGATGCCGACCGACTCGCCCGGGCCACGCTGCATGCCCTTGACGTCGTCGTCGCCCGGGCACGCGTGCCCATCACGCCGCCCGACTGGCTCCCGACGCCGGCCAATCGCCGCCTTCGCGCCGCCGTATCCGAACTCGATGCCGCGGTCGAGGAGATGATCGCTGATCGCCAGGCCCATCCCGCAGGTCGCGTCGACATGCTGCAGATGCTCATCAATGCGATGCAGGGCACCGATGCCATCGGTGTCCGAGAGGTGCGCGACGAGATCGTGTCGTTCATGGTCGCCGGGCACGAGACCGTGGCCAGCGCGCTGATGTGGGCATGGTGGCTCGTGGCAGGCGCACCCGACGTGCAGGAGGCCCTCGCCGCCGAGTCCCATGCTGTGCTCGCGGGAGCACCCGCCTGCTTCGACGACGTCCAGCGCCTGCCGTTCGCGCGCGCGGTCCTTGACGAGGCCATGCGCCTGTACCCGCCCGTGTGGCTGGTCACGCGCCGCGCCCTCGAATCCGACGTGCTCGGGGGTCGCGAGATTCCGCGGGGTGCGCTCGTCATCATGACGCCGTACGTCGTGCAGCGCGATCCCCGCTACTGGGACAGGCCCGACGACTTCGATCCCGGGCGATTCGCTGAGCAGCGCGGTCGCGGGGCCGAGGAACTCGCGACGTTTTGGCCCTTTGGTCTGGGGCCTCGCATGTGCCTGGGCCGCGACTTCGCCTACGTCGAGGGGATCCTCATCCTCTCTGCCCTTGCCCGCCGCGTCCGCGTGGAGCGACTGCCGGGGCAGGTGTGCCCGCGCCCACAGGCGGGCGTCACTCTTCGACCCGAAGGCGCGCTTCCGCTTGTCGTCCGGGGCCGCTAACCGCGGCTGGTTGGATGCTCGCGTGCGTATCGAGACATCGCGGCTCACGCTGACCGACTTCACCCGCGACGAGTGGGTGGCTGTCGCCACCGGCGATCGCGCGGGCCGGGCGTGGGCGCCGGACTATCCGACCGACGGTGACGTGCTGTTGGCCAGCCTTGCGCTCCTCGGCGAGACCACGCAGCCGACCGATGACGCGCCATGGGGGCCCCTGCAGGTGCGCGAGCGCGCTGGCGGCATGGCCGTCGGCGGGGCCGGCTTCAAGGGACCGCCCGATGACCAGGGCGTCGTCGAGGTGGGCTACGGGTTCGCTCCCAGCGCTCGCGGTCACGGCTACGCGACCGAGGCGGTGCGCGCTCTGTGCGCATTGGCGGTGGCGCGCGGCGCCGTGGCCGTCATCGCGGAGACCCACGTCGACAACGCGGCCAGCGAGAGAGTGCTCGAGCGGTGCGGATTCGCCGTGACGTCACGCGATGCACAGATGACGTTTTGGCGCTGGGAGCCGACTACGGGCGGATGATGCGCGATGCGGCCTCGTGCAGCAGGCCATTGGTGGAGACGGCTCCCGCGCCGGACAGGATCCCGCTGTCGCCCGAGAAGGGCGTGATGGTGCCGCCGGCCTCTTCGACGACGGGCACCAGCGCGGCCAGGTCCCAGATGTCGAGTTCGGGCTCGGCCGCGATGTCGACGTGCCCTTCGGCGACCAGCATGTGCGACCAGAAGTCGCCGTAGCCGCGCGTTCGCCAGGTGGACTCCATCATCTGCTCGAGCGAGCCGGGCGGCCATGCCACGCCGTCGCTGAAAGAGAACGATGCGTCCGACAGGTCGCGCACCGCGCTCACGCGGCAGCGGCGGTCGGCCGAGTCCTCCGGCCCCCGCGTCCACGCGCCGGAGCCCTTGGCCGCCCACCAGCGCCGGCCGAGGGCTGGGGCAGCCACGACACCGACGACGACGTCGTCATCGATCGCCAGGGCGATGAGCGTGGCCCACACGGGAACCCCGCGCACGAAGTTCTTGGTGCCATCGATCGGATCGACGATCCACCGTCGACCCCCGGCGTCGGTCCCGCCGTACTCCTCGCCGAGAACGGGATCGTTGGGGCGCTCCTGGGCGAGCGTCTCGCGCACCATGCGCTCGACCCCGCGATCCGCCTCGGTGACGGGAGTGAGGTCGGGCTTGGTTTCGATGGCAAGGTCGTCGCGCCTG
>JBJTIQ010000197.1:0-7198 GCA_046095085.1 Actinomycetota bacterium
GCGGGATGACCGCAATCGGGACCGTGGGTGTGGTTATGGCGCTCGGCGAGCAAGTGTGTGGCAGACATCTCAGGACTCCTTGACATGGTTGATGGCGTCGGTGAGCACGTGACCCACGTGCTCGTCCGCCAGGCGATACTCTGTTTCCCTGCCGCGGCGGGCAGACGGGACCAGGCGCACCAGGCGCAGATGTCGCAGGTGCTGGGACCCCCGCGGCTGGCTGGCCCCCGTAGCATCGGCGAGTTCGTGCACGCAACGCGGCCCCGGAATGAGGGCGTTGAGGATGCCCAGACGCACGGGGTTTGCGAGGGCCTTGAATAGGTCCGCGGCCGCCTCGAGCTCCTGATCCTGTATCACATCGTGATATTAGCAGATCTTTATGAATTGGCTCACGTGCTACCCCGCGTGCCGGCCTCGGGCGAGCCAGCCCCCTGTGGCCAGCACGATGAAGGCCCCCAGCGCGAGGAAGACGATCGTCGGCCCGGGCGGCACATCGAGGTAGAAGGCCGCGACGAGGCCGAGGATGGCGCTCACGACGCCGATCACGAGCCCGATCACCGTTGTGGACGAGAAGGACCGCGTGACCTGCTGGGCGGCTGCGATGGGCACGATCATGATGGCGCTCACCAGGAGCAGGCCGACCGTGCGCATCCCTACCACCACCGCAACGGCCGCGAGGACAGTGAGCAGCATGCTGAGTCGGACAACCCTCAGCCCCTGGGTATGAGCGAGGTCGGAGTCGAGCGAAAGCGTGAAGAGTTGCCGACCGAAGATGAGGAGGATTGCGACGATTCCTGCTGCTGCCACAGCAAGGGCGTAGAGGTCCTCGGTGGAGACCGTGGACAAAGAGCCGAAGAGGTACTGGTTGAGGGCCGTGCTGGCCTTGCCGGATGCGAGTGACGTGAGGAAGACCCCGCCCGCGATGCCGCCGTAGAAGATGAGCGCCAGGGCGACATCGCCGGCGGTCCGACTGCGGTAGCGGATGAGCTCGAGGACGATGGCACCCAGGGCGGCCACGATGAGGGCCATAGGGATGGGGGCTAGGCCGGTGAGGAAGGCCAAGCCCACTCCGGTGAGCGCGACGTGGCCCATCCCATCGCCCAGAAGGGCGAGGCGGCGTTGGACCAGGAAGACCCCAACCAGGGGTGCGGTAACTCCGACGATAGCGGCGGCGATCAGAGCCCTGCGCATGAAGTCGTAGTCGAGGAGTTCCACTAGCCCTCCACGATCGGGCGCGGGTCGCGGGGTGGAAGCATGTCGTTGCTGTGGTGCCACACCGGGTCGCGCAGCATTTCCGGCGAAGGTGCCGGTCCGTCGTAGGCGACGTGCCCGCGCTGCATGACGATGACCCGGCTTGCGAGGGCCGTGAAGCTACCGAGTTCGTGTGTGACCAAGATGATGGTTCGGCCCTGGTCGCGAAGGTCTCGGAAAATCGACGCCATGCGCTCTTGACTGTCTGCGTCGACGCCGGCCGTGGGCTCGTCGAGCATGAAGACCTGTGGGTCCTTGGCGAGAGCGCCGGCCAGCAGCACCCTGCGCTGCTGGCCGCCTGACAGGCTGTCCAGGCGAGCGCGTCGACGCTCCTCGAGTCCGACGGCACGCAGGGCCTCTGAGGTGCGCTGGTCCCGCTGCCCGCGGCTCACGCGACTCCTGCCGAGTCGCGTGACAAAGGCTGATTGGACCGTTTCCTGGACGGAGACAGGGACCGCTCCGGCGGAGAGGAGGCGCTGCGGGACGTAGGCAATGTCGGGCCAATCCTTGAACTGTCCCATTGGCGTGCCGAGGATGCTGACCTCACCCGAGTCGAGCGGGACGAGGCCGAGGAGTGCCTTGAGGAGCGTGGTCGTGCCCGAGCCGTTTTCCCCGAGCACGGCCACGAACTGACCGGGAGGAAAGGCGCACGTCACGTCGTCTAGGGCCCGCGAATCTCCATAGCGAACGGTGCCGTGCTCAATGGTGAGCACGGCACCGTTCGTCAAGGAATCCTCCTGCGTCACGTACAGCCGTTGCCTGCCTGCACGTTGGCCAAGTTGTCCTGCATGATCGTGACGTAGTCACCCGTTGCCCCCTCGGCCAATCCCTCGAGGGGATCCAGGACCGAAGTCTGGGCACCTGTCTCTGCAGCGACTACTTCGGCGATCTTGGGATCGACGAGTGTCTCGAAGTAGACCGTGGTGATGCCTTCCGCCTCGACGATGTCGATCACCTCCGCGACCTTAGCGGGGGAGGGCTCGGCATCGGGCGAAAGGCCCGAGATTCCTACCTGGGTGAAGTCGTACTGAGCGGCAAGGTAGCCGAAGGCCTCGTGGCTCACCACGAGCAGGCGGTTGGTGCACTGCGCCGTGCCGGCTGCCCACTCATCATTCAGAGTCTGCATCTGCTGCTCGAGGGCGGCGGCACCTGCGGCGAAAGAATCGGCACCCTCGGGTGCGAGCTCAGCGAGACGATCGGCGATCTCGCCGCCGATGATCCCCATGTTGAGCGGATTGAGCCACACGTGCGGGTCGACTCCCATCTCACTGCCGTGGTCGTGACCCTCTTCGTCGCTATGGCCCTCTTCGTCGCTGTGGCCTTCCTCGCTGCCGTGGTCGTGCCCATCGTCGTGGCCTTCGAGCTGATCCGGAATTGCGGTCAGGACGTCGAGACTACGGTCAGCCGCTTCCTGGGCGATCGCCTCATCAAGGGCGGGCTGGAAGCCAGGGATGTACACAATGAGGTCCGCCTCGCCAATGAGCACGACGTCCTGCGGAGTGAGTTCGAGGTCGTGCGGCTCGGCACCCGGCGGGGTGAGGTTTACCACCTCGACTGCCGCTCCGCCGACCTGCTCCGCGGCGAACTGCAGCGGATAGAAGGCCGCGACGACCTTCAGCGGTGCCGCGGTCGGGGAGGGCTCGGCCGTGGGCGACGCGGGACTCGACGCAGGCGCAGCCGACGTCGAGGGAGCCGTGCTGGAGCCACCTCCGCACGCTGCCAGGAGGACGGCGGCGCCGCCCAGAGCTAGTGCCGGCAGCAGGTCCGCTCGCCGTTTGGGGCTCATGTATTCCTCCGTTGCCTGTTCGACCAGATTGCTCTTGTCGATACTAGTGTTCATTGTCAATAACGTCTCGCGGGGGTGGGAAGGGTCAGGCGGCCCCGTCTCCCGGAGCGCTGTGGATCTCCCTGGCCCCCAGCCAGGAGTCCAGAGGATCGGGGGCGCCCAGCCACTCGCTCAGGCCGCGTTCGGCTTCAGCTGACGACAGTGAGACGGCCCGGAAGGTCTCCGCCAAGGCCTCTCGTTCATCGCCGACCCCGGTGATGACGAGCCGGGACCGCGGGGGGATTCGGCCCCACGTGCCGCGCTCGCCGATGTAGAGCTGCCCTCCGGCGGCGTCCCACGTGCACACAGTGAAGGGGCGAGTGGGAGTCCAGAAGGCCCCGAAGCTACGGACCCCCGGGATCGCGAGTGATTCGACAGTGTCGACGAGCCGCTGGGGGTGGAGTGCGTGGGGGGTGGCCACCTCGACCGTCCACGCGCCGTGGCTCATTGAGCCCCCGTGGGGTCGAGCGAAGACGGGATCCATGCGTGCGTCGGCGCGCTCTGAGTCGTGGGAGAGACGCAGGAGCGAGCGCACATCCGTCTCGTGGACGCTTGCCATTCGCACGCCGTCTGCGGCACGGACGTGGTCTAGGAGGTCGGATGCGCGAGGGCTGCTTGGTGCATGGCCATGGACGAGCAGTACGTCGGCATGGCTGACCTGCTCGGCTAGGGCGCCCGCGATAGGTCGCCCGTCGTCCTGTCCGAACCCCAGACCGCGGTCGCAGACCCGATCCTTGCCGAGGAGGTCCTCCTCGAAGGTCGAGACATCCACCAGAGCGCCCACGGCCGCCAGGCGTACCTGGGAGAGAGAGCCCGAGCTCGCGGTCGCCCTCGCCAGGGTGCGGCTGACTCCGTGGCTTTCCGCGGTCACCGGTAGGGCGAGGACGAGCGAGTCGCTGTGCCCGCGGTCGACCAGGCTGGCCATGACCGGAATCGCGTCTTCGCGAACGGCGCAACTTGTGCAGGCATGCTCGAGAGGAGCGCGGAGGTCCTCGATGACCTCTCCCTGGACGATGACGGTCCGCCGAAGCTCGCCGGGGTCCTCTGAGATGTCGTATCGCAGCACCGTCGTTCCAGCCGAATCGACGGCAAGCCCGAAGACCGCGGACTCCCTCAGCACGGGATCGATAGACGAGAGCACGACGAGCGGGACGCGGGTCACAGAGCCTCCTGCCATTTGACATTAATGAAAATCATTGTCAAGATAGCACACGGCGGTCACTCGGCAAGCAGGAGGAATGAATGAAGCCCGGGATCCATCCGGAGTACGGATACGTCGTCTTCCGCGACAAGAGTGCCGACTTCGCTTTCCTTACTCGGTCCACGGCGAAGTCGGACAACACGATCGTGTGGTCGGACGGCGAGACCTATCCCGTGATTGATGTGGAGGTCTCCAGCGCGAGCCATCCCTTCTACACGGGTCGGCAGAAGCTGCTCGATTCGGCGGGTCGTGTGGCGCGCTTCGAAAGGCGCTACGGCGGCGCTCCGGAGCACGCGGGGGAGTCGGCCTGATGGCAGTTCCCAAGCGTCGAACTTCGCGATCGCGCACCCGATCTCGGCGCGCTCAATGGCGAGCTACTCCTCCGGATCTCGTGCCCGTGGAGCGAAACGGCCAGCGTCAACTGGTGCCTCGCCGGCTCTTGCGGAGCCTCCACCGCGGATGGTTGGACGACGCTCGCTGACGCGGGTGCTCACCAGAAAGGAGCTAGCAGCATGGCGGCATATTGCCAGGTCACTGGAGCCTCGCATGGCTTCGGAAGCACCATAAGTCACTCGCATCGGCGCACGTCGCGGATGTTTCGGGTCAATCTTCAGCGCAAGTCCTATTGGGTCCCCAGCCTGGGGAGGCGCGTGACGCTGACGCTGAGCACCAAGGGAATCAAGACCATCGACCGACGAGGCATCGATGCCGTCGTCGCGGACCTCCGCAAGCGAGGGGAGCGCATCTGATGGCCAAGAAAGATGCCGTGCGTCCGATTATCAAGATGAGATCCACGGCGGGGACCGGCTACACCTACGTCACGCGCAAGAATCGGCGCAATGACCCGGACCGCCTCGTGCTGCGCAAGTACGACCCGCGCGCACGCGCTCACGTGGAGTTCCGAGAGGACAGGTAGCCGGAATCAGAGTCGACCCATGGCTTTGAGCACGGCGGCTCCGGCCAAGGCGACGGCCACGATCGCCCGAAGCATCCGCCCGCTGGGAGGGATCGCGGGCCAGGACAGCAGCAGCAGCCAGAGGAAGAACAAGGCGAGCAGGCCCAGGATGAGGGCTCCCAGCCAGGCCAGGTCCCCGGTCTGGATCATGCCGAGCACCATGAGGACCGACAGCACGACGACGAGGAGCCACTTCGGCAGCCGCGTGTGGCGGGTGAGCAGGGGCAGGCTCATCCGCTGGAAGGCGGTGAGCTCCTGGGGAGACCGCGCGGGTGTCGAGGCGGGTTGGCTGGAGGGCCCGGCTCCCTGGGGGCCACGCGGCCCGCGCACGCCGGGGCGCTTGTCGCGAGTGGCCATGGTCCTCCTTGCCCTGCGGACCCGTGTGGTCGGTGATCCGTCGTCCCACCCTAGCTACGGTGGTGGGCATGCTGCCAGCACCAGACCCCGGCTCGGCCCCCGGGTTCGTCGCCCTCCTGCGCTTCCGGTCCCGCGATGTCCCGCTGCTCATGGCGCAACTGCGCGCATCCGTCGCCCTGCTGGCGACGAAGGTCGGATTCATCAATGCGCACATGGCGCGGGCGATCGACGAGCCCGACCTCATTGTGCTCCAGCTCGGCTGGGACACGGTGGGCTCGTATCGCCGGGCACTGTCGGCGTACGACGTCAAGGTGCAGGTGGTGCCTGTCCTCTCGCAGGCCCTCGACGAGCCAACGGCCTTTGAGGTCCTGCACTTCCGCGACGCGCACAGCTCAGTCGACGCGCCAGGTGCGCTGGCCGCTGACGCGACGACGGTGAGCCTGGGCAGCGCAGCAGCCGAGATCGTGCCGCCTGCACCGTCATGACGAGCTTTGCCGATCTCGCCGCCGGTGGTCGGCGACTCCTCTCCGCAGTCGTGGATGCTGGGATCGATCTGCGAGGCGGCGTTGTCGTCGCGATCGTGCCCAACGGCGTACCGGTTGCCGAGCCCGTGGCCGATGGCCTTGGGCTGCCGCTCGTCGGTGCCCACCTCGACCGCGAGGGCGAGCCGCGCGTGACCGATGTCCCGGAGGTCGTGGGGCGGACGGTCATCGTCGTCGATGACGGCGTGGAGACGGGCACGGCCGCGTGGCTCGTGGGCACGGCCCTGCGCTCAGCTGGCGCTGCGCGCATCGTCCTCGCCGTGCCGGTCTGCCCGCGCCAGGCCGAGGCCGGGCTGATCACCCTCTACGACGAGATCGTCTCCATCGATCGTCCTCTCGCGCGGCGGGACCTGCGCTGGCACTACGTCGACTTCGACACCATCGACGAGGCCGAGGCGAGACGACGCCTCGGCGCTCGCTAGGGTTCGGGGATTCCTGCTCGGCAGTCCGGCGAAGCCGTTGCTGCAGGGCTTGTCCGCCGACAACCAGCCGGAGTGGATCATGGCCGATCGCGTCGATGCCGTCGTCAACCTCAGCAAGCGCCGGGGATTCGTCTTCCCCTCATCCGAGATCTACGGCGGCACCCGCTCCGCCTGGGACTACGGCCCGCTCGGCGTCGAGCTCAAGGAGAACATCCGACGCCAGTGGTGGCAGGCCGTCGTGCGCGGCCGCGATGACGTCGTCGGCCTGGACTCCTCGGTGATCCTCGCCCCGCAGGTGTGGGAGGCCTCCGGTCACGTCTCGGCGTTCGTCGACCCGCTCACCGAGTGCAAGAAGTGCCACAAGCGCTGGCGCGCCGACCAGCTCATCGAGGCCTTCGAGGAAAAGCACGGCCGTGCACCCGAGGGTGGCCTGACCGAGATCGTCTGCACCAACTGCGGCACCACCGGAGACTTCACCGAGCCGCGTGACTTCAACGGCATGCTCCGCACGATGGTCGGACCGGTCGAGGAGGCTGGCGCCCTGCACTACCTGCGCCCCGAGACCGCCCAGGGCATCTTCGTCAACTACCTCAATGTCATGAATGCCGCCCGCAAGAAGCCGCCCTTCGGAATCGGCCAGACCGG
>JBJTIQ010000198.1:0-2647 GCA_046095085.1 Actinomycetota bacterium
AGGCTCTCGACGTAGCGACGCTGGCCCTCGGCGAAGATCGTGTCGAAGGCCAGGCTGGACTTGCCGGAGCCCGACAGTCCGGTGAAGACGATGAGGGCATCACGAGGAAGGTCGAGGGAGACATCCTTGAGGTTGTGCTCCCGCGCCCCGCGCACGATCAACCTCTCCGACACCCGGACAGGCTAACCGTAGGCTGTGACAGTGACTTACACGGGCGATGTGCGGGTGGGCGGTCCCGCGGACGTGCACGAACTCCCCCGCCTCATCATCAGCAAGCTGGCCGTTGGGCCCTACGACAACAACAGTTACCTCCTGAGGTGTCGTGAGACGGGTGAGCAGGTGCTCATCGACGCTGCCGCCGAGCCCGAGCGGCTGCTGGCCTTGGTCGGCGAGTCCAGCCTGGCGGCCGTCATCACCACCCACCAGCACGGGGATCACTGGCAGGCCCTCGGCGACGTGGTGGCGGCCACGGGCGCCACGACCTTCGCGGGGCGGCTCGATGCCGAGGGCATTCCGGTCGTCACCGACGTCCTCGTCGACGATGGTGATGACATTGCCTTCGGGGCCATCACCCTCACGGCCGTACACCTCGTCGGCCACACCCCCGGATCCATCGCCCTGGTGTACGACGATCCCGAGGGTCAGCCGCAGGTCTTCACCGGCGACTGCCTGTTCCCGGGGGGCATTGGACGGACAACACTGCCCGACGAATTCGACTCGCTCTACACGGGGGTGGTCTCCAAATTGTTCGACCGACTCCCCGACGAGACCTGGGTGTACCCCGGCCACGGCCGTGACACGACGCTAGGCGCTGAGCGGCCCGACCTGCCGGAGTGGGCAGCCCGACGCTGGTAGCCCGGACAGCGACAGGGCGATTCCGCTGCCGTCTGGCCCGCACGCCGCTGTACTCACCATGACAGCCGGCTTCCGTTCGTCCCAATGAGGAGGCTCACCATGGCATTTCGCACCCGCTCTGAGGTCGAGGCAATGCTCGCCGAACGCATCGCCGCCGACCCCGCCTTCCGCGACGCACTCCTGGCTGACCCTCGAGGCATCGTTGCCGAGACCGTCGGCTTCGACATTCCCGACAACGTCCAGATCGTGCTCCACGAGGAATCACTCACCCAGATCCATCTCACCATTCCCGCGGCTGAGGACCTCAGTGACGCCGATCTCGAACTGGTTGCTGGCGGGGGCAACGCTTGGAGTGAGGGCTGCTGTTCCTGCTGACCCACACCACCTCTAGACGGAGGTTCGCATGGCCGCCACTCGCTCTGAGGTCGAGACGATCATCGCCGAGCGCATCGCCGTCGACCCCGCCTTCCGCGACGCCCTGCTCGCCGACCCGCGCGCCACCGTCTCTGCCATCGTCGGCTTCGCCATCCCCGACGCCGTGCAGGTCGTCCTCCACGAGGAGTCGCTGACCCAGATCCACCTGACCATCCCCTCGTCTGAGGACCTCAGTGACGCCGATCTCGAACTCGTTGCTGGCGGGGACGAGGCGCACGCGCTTCTCCGGCGTGACCCCGGGGGCGACTGGGGAAGCAGCTGTCTCTGTAATCCCTAGAACATCGGCCACTATGCGCGCAGCGGCGGCTGACCTAGCGGGCGGCCGCGAGGCGAGCGCGCCTCGGTCCAGCAGCCTGCCGAACTACGTTGCACAGGAACGGAACCACGCGTCAGGCGCACCCGATCTGCGCGGGCGAGTAACGCAGTGAGGCCCGAGCGGGGAGTACCGGCCCGCTCGGGCCTCACGATGCCATCCGCCTACACCGGGGCGCAGCCCGGTGGGAGCCACGGCGGTCTGGCGCCTACTGCACCCATCGGAGACGTCGAGGGCGTCTCCTACTCGCCGGGTAGAAAGGGGTGAAGCATCCCGGCGAGGGCTTGTTAGGCGGTGATGCCGGACAACTTCACGACCGCCTTGGGGTTCAGGGCGGCGGTGTCGTAGCGGGCTGTCACCTTCAGGCCGATCTCGTCAGTACCGGCGTACAACTCCCCCAGCACTGACACCGACGCGCGGTTGTCGATGCCGACCGCGACCTGCGAGCGATCGAACAGCAGGAGCGTGGAGTCCGGCAGGTGCGTGGTGATGACGTAGGGCGACCCGAGCAGGGTGGGCGGGGCGTCCAGGGCGCGGCTGGGCTGCAGGATCCTGGCCCCGTAGGAGTCGGCGAACTTACGGATGCGCGTGTAGTTCGCGGGCGAGAACGCCCAGGTCATGCTGTTGGGCATGACGAAGGCCGCCATGGCGTCTTCCTGCATGTCGAGCAGGTCGTCGGCGTTGAGTGTGCCTGCGGCCGTGCCGGTCGAGGTGACACCTGCGAAGTTCGCCATGCCCAGCGGGGCCCCGGCTCAGTCCAGGTAGTCGCGCAGGACCTGTGAGCGGCTCGGGTGGCGGAGTTTCGACATCGTCTTGGACTCGATCTGACGGATGCGCTCACGGGTGACGCCGTAGACCTTGCCGATCTCGTCGAGGGTCTTGGGCTGTCCGACGGCCAGCCCCAAGCGCATGCGCACCACGCCCGCCTCGCGGTCGGAGAGGGTGTCGAGCACCGACTCGAGCTGCTCCTGAAGCAGCGTGAATGAGACGGCGTCGCTCGGCACGATCGCCTCGGAATCCTCGATGAGGTCGCCGAACTCCGAG
>JBJTIQ010000199.1:0-4780 GCA_046095085.1 Actinomycetota bacterium
CCCGGCCTGGGCTTCTTCTACGGCCCGCACGTGCCGCAGCCGGTCAAGCAGCGCCACCAGGGCCAGGTGCTCCTGCATTCCTTCCGGCTACGCGATCTCGGCGTGCCGATCTGCCAGCTCATGCCGCACGGCTTCGACTTCTTCGAGGACCGCTACCGCGCGGGCGAACCCTTCTTCACGGTGCTCGCCCGGCTCGGCGGCGTGGGCATCTTCCGCGTGCACGAGGTGCCCGAGGTCGTGCGCGTGCTGCGCACGATGAACGACCTGTCGATCTGACGCCGTTAGTAGTGGCGCAGGTACTCCTGCACCTCCCACGCACTGACCTCGCGCGTGGCCGGGTCGTCGACCGCCTCCGCGTAGCGGCGTACCTCGTCGGCCTTCATGGTGACGAAGGTGTCGACGAAGGTCTTGCCGAGCATGCCCTTGAGTACGTCGTCCGCGTCGAGTGCGGCGAGAGCGTCCTCGAGGGTCATCGGCAGCACCTCGGCTGCCGGGTCCTCATAGGTCCAGCCCTCAAGCGCGTCGGGTGGCATGAGCCCGCGCTGGATGCCGTCGAGTGCGGCCGCGAGCACCGCGGCGCTGATGACGTAGGGGTTGGCGGCACCGTCGCCGATGCGCAGCTCTAGGCGCGTGCCACGGCCGCGCTCCGGCGGGATGCGCACCATGGTCGAGCGGTTGTCGTAGCCCCAGTTGATGCGATACGGCGCGAGCGTGTCGGGGCCGAGTCGCGTGAAGGCGTTGACCGTCGGCTTGGTCAGCGCCGACCGCGCTGGTGGGTGCGCGAGAATGCCCGCGATCATCGACAGCGCCGTGGGCGTGAGGTTGCCCGCGGCGTCGGCCATGACGTTGTCGCCGTCACGCTCCACGGAGAAGTGCAGATGGAAGCCGCTGCCGCCCTCGTCATTGAAGGGCTTGCCCATGAAGGAGGCGAGGAATCCCTGGCGCGAGGTGATGTCCTTCACCGCGGTCTTGAACAGGAAGGTGCGGTCGGCCGAGAGCATCGCGTCGGCGTGCCAGAGGTTGATCTCATACTGCGAGGGGCAGAACTCGTGATTGCCCGCAAACGCGCCGATATCGAGCTTGTCGCACATGCGCAGCGTGTGCAGGAAGTAGCCGTGCGGGTCGACCTGCGCGCCGGTCGTGTAGACCAAGCCCTTGTGGTCGAAGGTGCGCTCCCACACGCCGTCGCGCTCCTCCATCACGTAGTACTCCAGCTCCGGTCCGGTCACCGGCACCAGGCCGAGCTCGGAGTAGCCGTCGATCACGTTTTGCAGCACCGTGCGCGGCGCGGTGGGATGCGCTGAGCCGTCGGGCTCGAAGACATCGGCCACGACGTAGGCGACACCGGGCTCCCACGGCATGTCGCGGATCATCGACGGCACGATCTGCGTGACGAGATCGGGCAGGCCGTCGGAGACCGAGCCGTGGCCGTCGAGCACATCGCCGCCGGTGGTCGTCACCCACACGCCCTGGCAGAACGTCGGGCCGTGGCCGAGGGCGCGCTCCATCTGCGTGACGAGCATGTCCTTGGAGCGGGTGATGCCCAGGACGTCGGAGTAGAGCACGCGCAAGACGTCGATGCCGCGGGCCTGGAGGGTGGCGCGGACATCGGCGAGGTCAAGCGGGCGGTGGGCGTTCATGGTTTACTCCGATCGTTCGGGTACGAACGGATCGTAGGGGAGGGAGGGGCCGTGCGGGTCCTGTTTCTGCAGCATGACCACGTGAGCCCGCCCGGGCCCATCGCGGAGCGCTTCGCCCAGCGGGGGTTCGAGGTGGTCGAGACGGTCGTCGTGCCTCGCGACCGGTTCTTCTCCCCCGACGTCGACTTCGACTTCCCCGAGGTCGGCGAGCACGACGTCGTTGTGCCGATGGGTGCGCCTTGGGGCGCCTGGGAGGACGACCGCATCGGCACGTGGCTCAAGCCCGAACTCGACTGGCTGCGCGACCTGCAGCGGCACGACGTCCCGATCTTCGCTATCTGCTTCGGCGCGCAGGCGCTTGCGCGCGCGCTCGGTGGGTCGGTCGCGCCGGGTCCGCGCGCGGAGATCGGCTACACGTGGATTAACTCCGACGATCACGAACTCGTGCCCAATGGCCCGTGGTTCCAGTGGCACTACGACCGCTTCACCGTGCCGCCCGGCGCCGTCGAGATCGCGCGCAATCCGCGTGCGTCGCAGGCCTACGTCATCGGTCGCTCACTCGCCGTGCAGTTCCATCCGGAGGTCACGCCCGCGTGCCTGGAGGGATGGCTCGAGGAGGGCGGTATCAAGGAGGCGAAGAAGGACGGGGTCGACCCGGGCGAGCTGCTCGCCGGCACCCTGCGCGAGGAGCCGGCCGCCGTGCAGCGGGCCCACGCGCTCGTGGACTCCTTCTTGGACCGGGTCGCCACCCGGCCCTGACCGGCCCTGACCGGGTCGCCACCCGGCCCTGACCAGACCTTCTCGGCGCCCTACCTGCAGGTCGTGGTGAAGCGGTGCGACACCGTGACCATCTCGTCGCCAGAGCTGTCTTTGAAGGTGATCTGGTAGGCGTAGCGGGGCTCCTGCTTCTTGATCCCCTTGCACTGCCGGAGGGTTACGCCAGGCATCGTCACGCGTGCGGTGTAGCGCCACCCCTCGCTTGATCGCACCGAGCCGCCGGCGAGATCGAGGGCCGTGCAGTTGGAAAGTCGGCCGGTGGTGAAGGAGTAGAGGCACCCACGAGCAGACCTGGCATCGTGGCGCGAATCCAGGACCCTGAACTCGATGGGCAGCGCCGCTGACGTCGCACCGACGGACACCTTCAACGTCTTCGAGCCCTTGGCATTGCCCGCATAGCCACGGCAGATGACCGTGAAGGAGTGGGTGCGCTCGTCGAGCACCTCGTCGTCCTCACCGAGCACGCCGATGTTGACGCCGTATTCCTGCCCGCCCGCGTGATCCCAGCACTCCTCATCGGAGAAGGGGTAGTAGGCCACGTAGACGCGCAATTGCCAGCCGTCGGCCGTGCGCTTGATGCGCCAGTCTCCGTCGGCGAAGTCGGCTTCCTCGAGCAGGTAGGTATCGCAGTCGTAGGGAGCGCCATCAGCGTCTTCCCAGCACTGGGAGATCAGGGCACCGGCGCCGGAGGGGTCGGTGATGGTGAACGTCGCGTAGGCATCGTCGGAGTCCTGATAGGTGAAGACGTCCAGCGATGACACGCCACCGGAGGTGATGGTGACGCCACCGGCTCGATCGGCCGCCTGTGCGGGCACTGCCGCTGCTGCCAATGCAATCGCCGCGATGGCACTGAGGATGGGTGTCGCGCGCATGATGCCCCCTGCTCGTCAAGACTTCCGTGCGTCTCGATGTCACCATGAGACGCCGGTGAGTGTACGCGCGGCCTTAGAGGAGGGAAGCAAGTCGGTGAGATCGTTAGCCGTTCTTTGCATCAGCCTCCTCGTTGCCCTCGCCGGTGGCACGGCTCCCTCGTGGGCGGCGCCGATCCCTGAGGCCTCCACGCCCACTGCCGCGTGCCCCGAGACCCTCCTGCCCCTGCCCAATCGCGCACGCGTGATGCGCGATCTGGCCCCCGGCGTCACCCTGCGCGTGTGGCGCGTCGAGCAGCCCGCGGCCTACGGCGACCTCCCGCGGCGCGCGGTCCTCTCAGCGGTGCACGTGCGCGCTGGGGCGGACCTGCTGTCACCCGTCACCGCGGGCATCCCTCAGCTCATCCGCCCCGAGCAAGCGTTCGACCGCAGGAGCGTCGTGGCCGCCGTCAACGGCGACTACTTCGAATCGATGCGCCAGGGCGACGCGCTCCCGGCCGGTGCCCTGGTCGTCGACGGACGACCGATCTACGCGCCGGTCGGCATGACGCGTGTTGTCGCCGTCGATGACAGCGGGCTCGTGCGCCATGCGCGCATCACCGCCGATGTCACCATCATGATCGGCGACGAGAAGGTGCGCCCTCGCGGCATCAACGACCCAACGGCTCCCGAGGGCCGGGCGGTCATCTTCACCGGCGACTGGTCCCGCTCAGACGTGCCGGGCGGTCGCCACGCCATCGCTATCAAGGACGGCCGCGTCATCAAGGTCTTTCCGCCGCAGCGGAAGTCGCGCGTGCCGCAAGGCGGCTACATCGTCTGGACGGATCTGCCCGGGGCCATCGACAAGCTGTCGGTGGGAACGCGCGTCGAGGTGTCGACGGGCGTCAAGGCACGCGATGGCCTTCCCGTCGTGTCGGCATCCGGCCATGGCGGGCAATTCCTCGTCGACGGCAAGCTCACGCAGCCCTGCACGCCGTACGAAAACAACCTGCGTCCGCGCACCCTCATCGCCTGGAACCCCGCATGTGACGTCTGGCTGCTGACCGCGAGCACGGGGCTACCCGATCCGCCAGGTGGCCTGCGCGTGGGCGGGGCGACCAAAAACCAGATGGCCCAGGTGGCCAAGTCGCTGGGCGCCACAGACGCCGTGACCATGGATGGCGGCGGTTCGACCAGCCTGTTTGTCCGCGAGGGTGCTGGCCCGCGACGCATCGACCTGCCGCAGGACGTCTGGACGCGCCCCGTGCCCGTCGTGTGGACGATCTCACGCGGCTGCCCCTCCCAGCCAGCGTCCGACCTGCCGGCCGTCGCACACTAGAGCGGTGATTTCCGTACGCCGCGCCGCCGCCCTCGCCCTCCCCCTCGCCCTCGCGACGACCGCTCTCGTCGGTCGCGCTGGAGCGGCCGACCCGCCGGCCTCGGTGGAGGCACCCGCTCCCGGCACCTGCTGGAACTTCACCTACGAGCAGGCCGCCAAGGGCACCTACACCGGTG
>JBJTIQ010000200.1:0-9616 GCA_046095085.1 Actinomycetota bacterium
CTGGTCGAGGACGCCGCCGAGGTGGGCATCGCCGCCATGCAGGTCGAGCCCGCCAGCCTGGTCGGACGCGGTGCCAACCTCGAAGACGGGCCGCCTGAAGCGATGGAGTTCGCCGAGGCCTTCCTCGAAGCGTTCACCTACGGCCTCCGCCTCGGCGTCCAGGTCACGACGGCAGCGCTCTCCCACGGACGCGTGGGCGACGGCAAGAACTGCGGGGCTATCAGCGGTCTCACTGCCGTGACCCCCGATGGCTTCATCTCGGCATGTGTCGAGGCAACCGATGGCAAGGACGCCGAGGACCCCTTCATCATCGGCACCCTCAATACGCTCACATCCCAACTCGAAACCTGGCCCCTGCGCGAGCAGAAGCTGCAGTCGCGCATTGGATACGACATGCCGCACTGCTCGACGTGCTACATGGTCGACACGTGTGGTGGCGGCTGTGCGTCGCGTGCACGCGCCCGGCATGGAAGCGCGTTCGTTCGCGATGAGTTCAATTGCGTGGTCTCCCGGCACGTCAATCCCGCAGTCATGGCCGATCTTGCGGATGGTCGCCTGGTAGCCGACATCGGCTGGCAGCCCCGAGAGGCCGCGCTACGCGAGGACGAGTCGTCAATCTCGGGAGGCAGTGCCCGCATCGTCGAGTTGGTTCCGACCTACGCGCGCAGGGTATGGAACGCCGACCCCCGACGTCGACCGATCCTCCCGGTGCCACTGTGGCCGCAGTTCTTCCACCTCCCCGACTAACTCGCCGGTGACGCGCGCGGGCGGTAGCAGCTGGATGAACTCGTGGGAGTCCGCTGCCAGGACATTCGAGACTCACGACTCATCCGCCTACGCCGCGATCGCACGCTCCCTCGCCGAGGAGCCCGAACCAGGACTCACCGCTAGGCCGCTCGTGGCGCTCGCGGCGGTGCGCCGAGCGGCTCTAGAGGGCCGTGCCACCGACCCACACTCCGGAGATGCGGATGCCATGCGCGCGGACTCGCGTCGACTCTCCGCCGAGATCGCCGAACGCGCGTCCACCGGACTCGTTCAGTACACCGACCCCTGCCGGCTCGGCGACACCATCCCCGGCATGCTCATCGCCGCTCGCTGGTATCCGGGCTTACCGCTGCGCATCGTGGACCTCGGGACATCGGCCGGGATGCTGCTGCTGGCGTCGTCCATGGCTCTTCGGTTTCCCACAGGCTCATGGGATCCGGATGACTCACTCGCGGCGATCGATAGCGCGATGCCCGTGCCCGGCCAGCTCCTCGAGACGTCCGTCACCATCGAGTCAGCCGTGGGCATCGACATCAATCCCTTAGATGTCAGAGACCCCGAGGCAGTTCTGACGCTGCGCTCCTTCGAGTGGCCCGGGCCCGCGGCGCGTGGTGAGCGGCTCGCTACGGGTATTCGTGTCGCCCAGCAGCGACCACCCACCCTGATAGCCGGCGATGTGCCGGCCGTAGCACCAGATGTCCTTCGGGATCGCCTCGACCGGGAGAGCGTCACCGTCGTGATCGACAGTGCCTTCTCGCACTACCTGCCCATGCCGGACCAGATCCAACTCGGGCGCACTCTGGACCGACTATCTGGCATGGGTAACCTCGTCCTGATCACCCGCGGCGCTGCCGAAGAAGGCCGATCCACGGTCCGCGCTGTGGACCTGTCGCGCAAGCGTCGGCTGGTCTATGCCGAAACCGACTTCATCAGCGAGGCTCCACGGTGGTTGGACGTGCCGATCCCAGCCTGATAGGCCATGCCGGTCCTTTGCAATCGCGTCGCGCAGTGCCATGATCGGCACTCCGATGGAAGTGTGAGGGACGCATGGCCAGAGATCGCTTCGGCGCCTACGCCTTCTAGGGGTCCCATGGCTCCGCCTCCAGCGCATCGTCACGTGCCATCGCGCGTCAGCTGGTTCGAGCTGTTCTACGACCTCGTCATCGTTGCATCATTCGCGCACACCGGACATCTGATCGTCAGCGACCTCAGCGACCTCAGCGGCGATCGGCTCACGACGTCGCTCGGAGTGTGGCTGGTCAGCACCTTCATCATCACCTTCGTCCTATGGTTTGCCACGTCGACAGCGGTAAACATCGCGCCCGGCGACGTCACGTTGCGCAAGACGCTCATCTTCGTCCAGATGTTCTACGTGACCGTGGCCAACCTTGCGCTGAGCCGATCGGATGGGCTACCCGACGACTGGGGATTCGCGGGGCTCGCTCTGTCCTTCACCACCGTCACCGCGATCTATGCCATCACCGCCTGGCGGCGGCCCACACTCAAGCCGGCGGCGCTTCCGTGGATCTGGTCGAGCGCGGCTGCTGCAGGGGTGTTTGGCATCGGGGTCTTCCTCCCCGACGACTGGGAGTCCATACAGCTGCTCATCTACTCGCTGGCACTCGTCGTCGTGATCGTCCCGATTCTGATCGTCGGCATCCCGCGACTGTGCCGAATGCACTTGGTCGAGCCCCATCACCTCGCCGAGCGAGTGGGACAACTCGTCATCATCGTCATCGGTGAGTCCTTCCTCAGCCTGGTCATCGCACTCAGCGGCTTCGACCACGTGCCCAGCCCAGCGTTCTTCATCCTAACCTTCCTCGTCGCCGGGGCGCTGTGGGCGATGTACTTCTCGAGCGTCTATCCCATGGGCATTCCGCTCACGCCCGGGCGCCTCGAGCTCTGGCTCCTCGGAGTCATCGTCTTCCTCGTCGGGGTCTCCTTCATCGCCGAGTCGCTGGCGGCGTTCTCCGTCGTGCCCTGGGATCAGTTGGGCTTGCCTCGCTCAGGCGTGGCGCTCACCGCTCTCTATGTCTTGCTCGGCGCGCTCCTCTTGGGCTGGATCAGTGGTGCCGCTCGGGATATCGCCTACACCCGTGTGCACCTGGCTGCCCTTGCCCTGCTCGCCGTCGTCTGGATAGGGCTTGTCCTGTCGGGTTCGCCCGCCAACCTGCTCCTGGTCGCTAGTGCCCTCGTGGTAGTGCTTGACGGTGTCGCGTGCATCGCCCTTCAGCGCCGCATGGCAGACAGCGACTCCACTACACCGGATTGAGCCGACTGGCGCGAACATGTGTGGCTAAGTCATCGTCGACCGGACTCACGATGCCGAGGGCCCGCGCAAAGACGAGATCGGCCAGCGCGGAATTCAGGGCAAGCGCCTAACCATGCCTATCCGGTCGCTAGGGTCGGAGCATGGAGGGCACACCCTCGCCCGTGGCCCGGGTGGATCAGATTGCGCTCTTCGGCCGCCCTCGCATGTGGGTTGCCCTCATTGCGATCCTCCTTCTCATCGCAGGCTTACTCAGTTGGGGTTTCTTGGCCCGGACGCCTGTTACGGTCGCGGTCAGTGGCCTGATCACCACCGCCGGTGGCATCTCAGACATTGGCAGTTCGATCACCGGCACCGTTACGGCGGTATACGTCGAGATCGGCGATCGCGTGGATGTTGGCAACAACGTTGTCGCAATCGAAGACGACCTTGGGCGCACGGTTGACATCAAGGCGACCGTCCCCGGCCAAGTGCTTGAGCTAGCGACTCGTGTGGGCGACTTCGTCTCTACTGGAGACGGGCTGCTCATCCTGCAAACGACCGGCGAACCGCTCATAGCGATCGCGCTCGTGCCGGTTACCAGTTCGGGTGGTCTCTCAACCGGTCAGTCGGTGCTGATCTCCCCGACATCAGCCGCGTCCTCGGAGTACGGCTTCATTCACGGCACTGTCGACTACGTGAGCGCGATACCGGTAAGTCCCGCTCGCCTGGCAGAGCTGAACTCGGGGATCGCCGGCGTCGCCGATCCCGAGGCTCTCGAGGTCCCGGTCGTCGAGGTTGACATCGTTCTGGCATCGGCCGATACGGCCTCCGGCTACTCGTGGACGATCGGTTCCGGTCCGCCGTACCGGCTCCTGGCAGGCACGCCCTTCATGGGCCAGATCATCATCGGCGAGCAGTCTCCGCTCGTACGACTGCTGGGCTGATGTCCGTCCCCGTCCGCCTGGCCCTCGGTGCAAATGAGTCGGGGATCGCCTGCCTCGCGATGCTGCTCGCATCCCAGGGCACCCGTGTAGGCCAGGAGGAACTCGCGCGTGCCGTCGGTGTGAGCCGCGATGGCTCACGTTTCGCCGAACTTGCCGACGTTGCAGCGATGTTCGGCGGTGGTGCGGATCTCCGCGAGGGCGACACGACGGTGCTTGACTCCCTACCCCTGCCAGCCATGGTGAGGTGGGGGGCGTCACACTCGCGCGTTTTGGACGCGCGCACCAGGGGAGGCTGGACCGCCGTCGATCCGCTCCTCGGTCGAGTGCACGTGAGCGACGCGCAACTTCGCGAGGCTTGGGGCGGTGAGGCTCTCGTCCTCGCCGGGGCCACCATCGGAACGCGCCAACGCTGGTGGAGCAGGGTGAGCCCGCGCCTGGCGGGCAGTTGGCCCGGTATCGCCTACGTCGTGCTCGCGGGGATCGCGCTCATCGTGCCCGGTCTGCTTGCCCCGGCCCTCATTCGCCAGTTCGTCGACCGGTTCCTCATCCAAGGAGACCGTCAAGGGTCGCTCACCATCATCGTCGGGCTCGTCGGGGCACTCCTTCTTGGCCTCGTCCTGGGCTACCTGCAGGCCCGCGGCCTGCAGCGGCTCCTCACCGTCACGGTCATCCGCAACGCCTCCCGCTTCATCTGGCACCTACTGCGTATGCCAGCGTGGTTCTTCGCGCAACGTGACGCCACGACGCTCGCCTATCGGGTGCGGCTCAATGAGCAACTGGCCGACGTGCTCGCGGGCCGCTTCACGACCGCGCTCCTCGCTCAGCTCACCAGTCTGTTCTACCTGGTCGTTATGGTGATCTACTCGCCCTTGCTCGCGCTCATCGCGCTCTGCGGCCCCCTGCTGGTGCTCCTGCTCGTCTGGCGGGTGAGCGTTCTGCGCTCAGAGGTGCGGCAGCGGCAGGCACGGGAGGCATCCGTCACGGCGACCGAACTCGGTGTCACGCTGCGCATGATCGAGACGCTCAAGGCAACCGGTAGCGAGAGCGTCGCCTTTGCGCGCACCTTTGCATCAGTCGGTCGACGTCTCACGCTCGGCTACACGCGCCTGTGGGGCTATCTCGCTCTAGTCCCGGTGCTGGTCACGTCCCTTGTCACGGCACTGGTGCTCTGCGCAGGCGCCTACCTCGTCATGCAGGGCACGATCACCCAGGGCACGCTGGCAGGCTTCACCATGCTGCTCGGTGGATTCCTTGCGCCACTGATGGTGCTCGTGCCCGCTGTCGATTCCGTGCTCAACCTTCGCGGTGCCTGGGAGCAACTCAATGATGTCCTCGATCAGGACGTCGACCCGCTGCTCATCGACCCTTACGTTGACGACACTTCGATCGCCACGTCGCCAGATGACGAAGGCTTGGGCCCAAACACACCGACCACGCTCCGTGTATCTGGCGACCTTAAGCAGGGTCCAGAGGACGCTGACGACGATCCCCTGGCTCTTCTTGCCGCGACAAGCCGCTCAGGCGTGAGCGGACGTCGACGACGGGGGCTGTCCGTTGACCCGTGGGCAGCGTCGCTCACCCTCGAGGACGTCACCTTCGGCTACTCCCCGCGACAAGAGCCGCTACTTCGCTCGCTCGACCTCCGAGCCGACGCTGGCCGGGTCGTCGCACTGGTGGGACCGAGCGGGAGCGGAAAGTCCACGATCGGGCGACTGATTGGCGGGCTCTACCAGCCGTGGTCCGGCAGCATCCAATTCGACGGTCGCCCGATGGACTCCTACCCACGTGAGTCCCGCGCGCGTGAGGTGACCTTCGTCAATCAAGACGTTGTGCTGTATGCAGCCTCAATCCGAGACAACATCACCATGTTCGACCCCACCATTCGCGACCGCGATGTCGTGGCCGCCGCCGTCGATGCCTGCGTCCACGATGACATCACTGCGCGCCCGGGCGGCTATGACTCCATCCTCGCCGAGGAGGGTCGGGACCTCTCCGGCGGACAGCGTCAACGCCTGGTCCTCGCCCGCGCCCTAGTCCGAAGGCCGCGCCTCATCGTGCTCGACGAGGCGACTAGCTCGCTCGACGCGCGGACCGAGGCCCAGGTCGTGCAGCACCTGCGCCACCGCGGGTGCACTGTCGTGGTCGTAGCCCATCGCCTATCCACCGTCCGCGACGCCGACGAGATCATCGTGCTCTACGACGGCGCGGTCGTACAGAGGGGCACCCACTCACAACTGGCAACGGAGTCCGGCCTCTACCGAGAACTGATGTCGTCATGAGCACCCGGGAGCAACGCGATTTCGATGCCGAGCTGGCCGCAGCGCGCCTGGGCCGCGTGCTCGATCCCGCACGACCACTCCCCGTGCCTCCCGACAGCGGTGGCCGCGCCGTAGCCGTCGTTTCCCTGCTCGGCCAGCGACTGGGCTTCGAGCCGCGAGCCGTCACCGTCGACGACGCCCAGTCGCCCCTCGAGCAGGCGCGACGCATCATCGAGGGCTCGCAGATCAGGGTCCGGCCGGTGACACTCGACGACGGCTGGTGGCATGACAACGTCCCGCCTCTCCTGGTCGACTACGGCGGCAACGCCGCCATCGTCCTGCCCGGGCCGATGTTTCGACCCCGGTTGTGGCGTCCCGACCGCGATCCCATGCCAGTCAGCGCGACCGTCGCCGCCGAGATCAAGCCCCTCGCCTACGAGGTGACGCGCCCGCTGCCCCATGGATCTGCGGGGCTGCGCGACCTTCTCAAGCTTTCGCTCATAGGCACGCGGCGAGACATGTTCTACGCGATCAGCGTCTCACTGCTCCTCGGCCTCATCAGCCTTGCCGTTCCGATCGCTACATCCGTTCTCTTCTCCGAAGTAGTGCCTACTGGCGATCGCGGCCGACTGCTGGCCATCGCATGCGTGCTCGTAGCCCTCGCCTTCGCCGGTGGAATGTTTGCCTACACCCGGGCGTACCAGCTCGTGCGTCTCAGCGATGCCGTGGAACTCGGTAGTTCAGGTGCCATCCTCGACCGCCTCATGCGCGTTCCTGCAAGCGAGTTGCGCGCCTGGTCCAGCGCAGATCTGGCAAGTCGTGTGCTCGTCAGCGGAGTCATGAGTGCCGCGGTGGACCAGGCCGTGTCGGTGGGGCTCATGTCTCTCGCCCTTGTCCTGCTCAATGGCATCCTCATGCTGATCCTGAGTCCCCCACTGGGCGCTGTTGCGCTGGCCATCGGAACGGTCGTGATCGTCGTGTCGTATGCCCTGGGCCGACGCGAGGGCCGACGCGTACTCGACGAGCTTGACGAGCGCAGTCATATGGAGGACGTCAGCCTCGGCATACTCCGCGGGTGGGTGCCTATCCGCCTGTCGGATGGCGACGTGTCGGCCTTTGGGCGCTGGGCAGCCGCCTACGGACGCTACCGCTCGGCATTCAATTCCCGCTGGGACCAGGAGATCGCAGGAGACATCACTCGGGCCGGCATCATCGGGCTCGGTGTCACCCTCGTGGTCGTCATCTCCTACGTCCTACCCTCGGGGTCGGTCGATTCGGCGACATTTCTGGCCTTCGTTTCGGCATACGGCGTCTTCACCGCGGGCCTAGCCGGGATCGCTGACACTATCCGTGCGGCCGTGCGGATAGTTCCTGAGGTTGAGCGCGTCACACCGCTCCTCGCACTGGAGACCGAGGGTGGGACGCAGCGTGAAGACCCCGGCGAACTTACGGGTCGAATCGATGTCCGACACGTGAGCTTTCGCTACGCCGACGACCTTCCATGGGTCCTGCGCGACATCGATTTCACGGTGCCGGCTGGGTCGTCCATCGCGGTCGTCGGCACGTCGGGATCAGGCAAGAGCACCCTGCTGCGGCTGCTCCTGGGCTTCGAAGTCCCGCGCAGTGGCACGGTCCTCTACGACGGCTCAGATCTTGCCGCCCTCGACCTCACCTCCGTGCGACACCAGTTCGGTGTGGTGCTGCAGTCCAGTCTCTTACTGCCCGGCTCGCTGCGCGACAACCTCACCATCTCTAGCGGCCCACTGCCTGACGAGCGACTGTGGGATCTTCTCGAGCAGGTGAGCCTTGCCGACTGGGTGGCGTCGCTTCCGCAGGGCCTGGACACCACTGTTGATGAGGGCTCCACCATCATGTCGGGCGGTCAGCGGCAGCGACTCTTGCTTGCCCGCGCAATCGCCGGCGGCCCCGTCGTACTCTTTCTCGACGAAGCGACCAGCGCTCTGGACAACATCACCCAGGCTTCGGTGACGGCAACCATCGCCAGCCTCGGCATGACGCGTGTGGTCATCGCACATCGTCTGTCCACCGTGCAGGACGTTGATCGGATCATCGTGCTCGACCAGGGACGAATTGCCGAGTCCGGCAGTTACTCCGAGCTCATGGCGTCCGACGGGATCTTCGCCGAACTCGTGAGGAGGCAAGAACTATGAGTCGACGATTTGTTGTCTGGCTTGCTGCCAGCTTGCTGCTGGCGGGGTGTTCGAGCGCTGCGGGTACGGCTGGTCCGAGCATGAGTCCTTCACGGGAGTACGCGATCGTCCAAGAAGCCGCCGCGCTCCTGCCGGAAGACATCGTTGCCGGCGGAACCCTCTCCGTCGCGACAAGCCCTGGTCTCGTGCCCTTCACCTACGTCGCCGAAGATGGTGAGATTACGGGTGCCGAGATTGATCTGATACGCGAGCTGGCCGGACGACTCGGGCTCGGGGTCCAGTTTGAGATCCCTACCCTTGAGGGCGTGCTCGAGGGCGTGAACGCGGGCATCTACGACGTGGGTGTGGCAGGGATCTTCGACACGGAATCGCGTCGCGAAGCGGTCGACTTCGTCAACTACCTGCGCGGCGGGACCCAGTGGGCTGCGCCCGACGGCTCAGATGCCGCTCCGGATCGCGCCTGCGGCCTCCGCGTCGTTGCCATCACTGACTCTCTTCAGGCGACCGTTGACATCCCCGCACGCGCGGCAGCGTGCACCCGCGATGGCAGGAAACCCCTGCGGCTGCTGGAGGTGGATTCGAGCGATGAGGCCGGTGCGTTGCTGTTGCGGGGGGAAGCCGATGCTTTCGTCGCCGATGCGCCCGTCGTCGCTCATTTAGTGGGCATGAGCAAGGGCCGGCTCGTGACTGCCGGTGCACCCTACGATCCCCAGACGTACGGCCTTGTGGTGAACCGCGATGCCGCTGGCCTGCGCGAGGCGCTGGATATCGCGCTCCAATCGATGCTCGAGGATGGCACCTACGCGCGCATCATCGGGAAATGGGGCCTCGCGGAAGGCTCCATCAGCCTGAACTAGCGCCAACCTGCTCCTGGTTGCCAGTGCCCTCGTGGGCGTGCTTGACGGTGTCGCGTGCATGGCCCTTCAGCGCCGCATGGCGGACAGCGATGCCACTACACCGGATTGAGCCGACTGGCGCGAGCACGGGTGGTCAGCTCGTCCTCGATGGGATCCAAGTTGCCGATCACCCTCGCCAAGAGGAGGTCCGCCAGCGCGGGATTGAGGGCAAGCGCTGGACCATGAAGAGATGTGGCGATGATCGAGCCCTGCATAGCTCCCTCCGTGCGTGTGCCATCGCCGTTGCCCGTGCCGGTCACGACTCGTCCCAGTGGCGTCGCACCGGGGCCCAGGGACGTGCATCCTTGGTGGTTTTCGAAGCCCACTAGTG
>JBJTIQ010000201.1:0-2750 GCA_046095085.1 Actinomycetota bacterium
GCCACGGTCTGGTCGAGGAGCTCGCGCATGCGCGTGCGCAATTGCTCGGTCAGTTCATCGGTGTCGTCACCGCGCTTGGGGTGCATGGCCTCGCCGACCGTGATTGCCACCGTCGTACCTCGGGAGAAGTCCTTGTGCCCGTAGGAGAGGATGCGCGCCCCGCCGAATACGCACATCGGGATCAGCGGCACGTTGGCCGCGATGGCAATGCGCACAGCGCCTGACTTGATCTCCTTGATGTCCATCGCTCGACTCATCGTCGCCTCGGGGAAGATGCCGACGAGTTCACCGGCCTTGAGGTAGTTGACGGCGTCGCGGAATGACTGACTGCCGTGCTCCCGGTCCACGGGGATGTGCCGCATGCCCTTCATCAGGGGTCCGGCGATGGGGTGCGAGAAGATCGAGTCCTTGGCCATGAAGCGCACGAGCCGCTTGCCCCGCCTGTCAGCAGGCAGGCCGGCCAGCGCGAAGTCGAGGAAGCTGGTGTGGTTGATCGCCAGGAGCGCCCCGCCGGTCGCCGGAACGTTGTCGACCCCGACGATGTCAAACCTGATGCCAAGCGCGCCGAAGACCCCCTTGGCGACCGAGATGATCGGTCGGTACGTCGGATCGTGTCGGAACGGGGCTTCGGCCACGCGCTCGAACCTACCGGCTGGCAGGCTAGGGGCGTGCCCGAACCGCAGCCTCCCGACGAGCCGCAGGCCGCCGCGGGCACCCCGTCGCACGACGCGCCCGCCGGCTCCCACGACCTCGAGACCTTCCTGCTCGCCCTTGGGCGATCCCAACTTGCCGCCGGCTACGCCGTCGACGACGTCACCAACACCCTCGACCGGGTCGCTCGCGCCTACGGGCGCCGAGATCTCAGCGTCGCCGTCTTCCCCGGCGTCGTCATCGTCGACGATCCCGTGGTCGGCCGCGCTCGAGTCATCACCGAGGGCCCGCTGGATGCGCTGCGACTCGACCAGGCAGCGGTCGTGCACGACGTGGCGCAGGACGCTCGGCGCGCCGAGATCTCACCGGCCGAAGGCACGCGCATCCTTGATGAGCTCCCCCGCAAGGAACCACGCTTCCCCGGGTGGGCGACCGTACTCGGATATTCCGTCGCATCCACCGGCTTCGCCCTGATCTTCCGGGTGAGCCTTTGGGGCGTCATCTCGGCCGCGGTACTCGGCCTCTTCGTGGGCTGGCTGCTCATGCTTGCCCGGCCGCGCCCGAAGATCGCGCCACTGGTTCCGCCCTTCGCTGCGCTCGTGTGCTCGTTCTCGGTGTTCGGGTTCGCCTCGCTCATCGAGTCCGACGTCCAGCCACTGCGCGTGGTCGTTGCTCCGCTCATCGCGCTGATCCCCGGCGCCGCCCTGACGCGCGCCACCCAGGAGCTCGCGAGCGGCCACCTCATCGCAGGCTCATCCCGCCTTGTTGCGGCGATCGTGCAGATCCTCGTTCTCGTCTTCGGGATCCTCGTCGGGTCGTTGCTCGCCAAGATCTCCCCCTATGACATCAGTGACCTGACCGAAAACCGCCTGCCAGTGTGGGTGGCGTGGCTGGGGGTCGCCGTCTACGCCATCGGCCAAGTGCTGGCCGTCAATGTGCCGCAGGGTGCCGTGCGCTATGCAATCCTGCTGCTGCTGATCGCGTTCAGCGTCCAGCAGTTGGTGACCTGGCAGCTCGACGGTGTGCTCGCTGCCGGGGTCTCGGCGGGTGTCTCGCTCTTCATCGCGCTGCTCATCCAGGACCGTGTGGCCAACGGCCCGCCGGCATTCGTGATCTTCACTCCTGTCTTCTGGCTGCTCGTACCGGGCTCACTCGGGCTCGTCGGTCTCACCGAGGCCATCACCGGGGCGGCCGACACCACCGAAGCGGCACCGGTGGGATCCACCGGCAGCGCCGGCTTGCCATCCCTCACCGACCTCACCAGCGACTCCGGCGTCATCCTGACGGCGGGCGCATCCATCATCGCCATCACGATCGGCATGCAGATCGCCTCGATTGCCGGCCGGCTCATCCGGCAATTGCCGGAGTTGCCATCGGTGACACTCCCCGCGCGCAAGCACTAGTCCAGCCCGCTGCCCCCCGGTTTTCGAGCCCGAGCGGAGTCTGCTCATCCGCAATGACAGTGCCCTTATCTCCGCCGATCGAGTGTGCCGGCATCTGAGCAGCGAGCTCTAGGCGGAACTCCCGCGTACGACGATCCGCGTCTCCATCCGTCGATGGACCGCTGAGCGCGACGGATCAGCGATTCGCTCCATCAGCAGGTCCGCTGCCGTGCGCCCCATGTCGGCCAGCGGCTGCGCCACCGTCGTGAGGTCGAGCGAGTCGAGCAACCGCATGCCGTCATAGCCGACCAGCGCCACATCTTCGGGCACGCGCAGCCCACGGTCGCGTAGGCCGGCGAGCGCACCAATCGCGGCGAGATCATTGGCCACGAAGATGGCGGTCGCTCCCGCGTCGACAGCCGATTGCGCACCGGCGTAGCCACCTGCCTCGGTAAACGCACCGTCCACGACGATGGGCTCAAGGCCATGAGCCGACATCGCCTGCTCATAGCCGGCCCGACGCTCCCATGCGATGCGATTGCTCCCGCCACTGACGTGAGCGATGCGCTCATGGCCCAAGCCCACTAGGTGATCCACAGCGAGTCCCGACCCCGAGACGTCGTCACCACTCACCGAGTCCAAGCGTGCGATCCCTGGTGTCTGCCAGGTGACCACCACCGTGGGGATCTCGCCAGCGATGCCGGCAAGGTCATCGTC
>JBJTIQ010000202.1:0-4364 GCA_046095085.1 Actinomycetota bacterium
CACTTCGCCGACTCGGCCGGCTGGGAGTTCGTCGAGTGGTTCTACCCCGAGGGGGAGTCCGAGCGCGAGATCCCGTGGACCTGGGGTCGAGGCTTCTGGGGGCCGTGGGTCGCCGAGGAGCATCGCACCGTCCGCGAGGCGGTGGGCGCGATGGACATGACGCTCATGTCCAAGTTCCTCGTCCAAGGTCCGGACGCCGCAGCCATCCTCGACCGGCTCAGTGCCAACGCCGTCGCGGGCGCGGTTGGCGCGGTCACCTACACCCAGTGGTGCAATGACGCGGGCGGGATCCTCGCCGACCTCACCGTCACCCGCCTCGCCGAGGACCGCCTCATGGTCATCGTCTCGGACGTGACGCACCGGCGCGTCGAGCGGATGCTGCGCGACGAGGCGCGCGAGGGTGAGTTCGCCACCGTCACTGACATGACCGCGGCGTACTGCCTGCTCACCGTGCAGGGACCGAAGTCGCGCGAGCTGCTGCAGCGCGTGAGCCCCGACGACCTGTCGGAGGAGGCCTTCCCCTATCTCACCGCGCGCGAGATCGAGATCGGCTACTCGCGCGTGACGGCGCTGCGCGTGACCTACGTCGGAGAGCTCGGCTTCGAACTACTCATCCCGAGCGACCAGGCGGTCTCGGTTTGGGAGACGCTCGAGTCCGCGGGCACCGACCTCGGCTTCCGGCCCGTCGGCCTGGCCGCGATGCACGGCCTGCGCCTGGAGAAGGCCTACCGCGACTACGCGGTCGACATCGATGTGACCGACACCCCGGTCTCCGCCGGCCTGTCCTTTGCCGTCGCCTGGGACAAGCCCGTCGACTTCCGCGGCCGCGCGGCCCTGGAGAAGTTGCGCACCGACAGGACGAGCCGGCTCGTGCCTATACGGATCGACGACCCCGCACCGCTCCTGCACGGCAGCGAGCCGGTCTACAAGGACGGCACCTGGGTCGGCTACGTCCAGGCGGGCGGCTTCGGCCACACCCTCGGCACGTCCGTGGGTCTGGCCACCGTCGACAATGCCGACGGCGTGACCGCCGAGTGGCTCGGCAGTGGCGGGTTCGAGGTCGTCATCAACGGCACGGCCTACCCGGCTACCGCGCAGTTCGCGCCGTTCTACGACCCCGAGCGCCTCCGAGTCCGCTAGTGGCGATGGAGGCACGTCACGCGATCCTCTTCGAGTCGGTGCGGATCGGGCCCAAGACGCTGCCCAACCGCTTCTACCAGGTGCCCCATGCCACGGGCTTCGGCTCGATCAAGCCGCGCACTCAGGCGGCCTTCCGCGGCATGAAGGCCGAGGGCGGCTGGGGTGGCGTCTGCGTCGAATACGCGCCCGTGTCCACCGACTCGGAGGAGACGCCCGCGGTCTCAGCCGAGATCTGGGACGACGTTGATACGGCCAACCTGCGGCTGACGGCCGACGCCATCCATGCCCACGGCGCCCTCGCGGGTATCGAGCTCTTCCACGGTGGTGCCTACAGCGTCAATGGTGCATCGCGCGGCACGCGCATCGCGCCGAGCACCAGGGGAGCGGAGATGATCTGGGCTGCCGGTGCACGTGAGATGTCCCTCGATGACATCGGGCGCGTGCAGCGCGACTTCGTGACGGCGGCGGTCCGCGCGCGTGACGCGGGCTATGACATCGTCTACGTATACGGCGCGCACGGATATCTCCTCACGCAGTTCCTGTCGACCGCGACCAATCACCGCACCGATGGGTACGGCGGATCGCTGGCCCACCGGGCGCGCTTCCACCTGGAGACGGTCGAGGCCGTGAGGGAAGCCGTCGGTGACGACTGCGCCATTGCCACCCGGATGTGCATCGACGGTCGCGACAGCCTCCCGGGGGTCTATATCGATGAGATGCTCGAGGTCGTCGCGTGGCTCGACCCGATTGTCGACCTCTTCGACGTCAACGTCGGCGCGTGGCCGGAGGACTCGGGCACATCCCGCTACTTCGAAGAGGGGCATCAGCGCCCCTGGGTGATGCGCGTGCGCGAGGCGACCGGCAAGCCGATCGTCGGGGTGGGTCGCTACACCAGCCCCGACCTCATGGCGTCGATCATCCGCTCGGGTGCGGTCGACCTCATCGGCGCAGCACGACCGGCCATCGCCGACCCCTTCCTGCCGCGCAAGATCGAGCAGGGCCGCTACGGCGATATCCGCGAGTGCACTGGATCGAATATCTGCATCCTCAAGGAGGAGACCTTCGCGCACGTCGGCTGCGTGCAGAATCCGACGGCCGGCGAGGAATACCGGCGCGGCTGGCACCCCGAGGAGGTGCCCCCGATCGACAGGCCCGACCGTGCCGCGCTCGTCGTCGGCGCCGGACCGGCCGGTATGGAGTGTGCGCTCACCCTGGCGCGGCGTGGACTGGCCGCCGTGCATCTGATCGACGAGCAGGATCAGGTCGGCGGGCATCTGCGCTGGACCAGGCAGTTGCCCACGATGGGTGACTGGGGGCGCATCATCGACTGGCGCGCCATCCAGCTCGATCAGCATCCCGCGATCGAGATCATCACCAGCCGGCGCATGAGTGCCGACGATGTCATGGACTACGGAGCCGACATCGTCGTCATCGCGACCGGCTCACACTGGGCGGGGGATGGTGCGCAGCCCGCGACCGACGCCCGGATCTCGGGCGCCGAGCACGCGCTGACGCCGGAGCAGGTCATGTCCGGCGCGCGCCCGCCGGCGGGCCGGACCGTCGTCGTCTACGACACCGAGGGCTACTACGTCGGCCCCGGCATCGCTGAACTGCTGGCGCTCGAGGGCTGCGACGTGCACCTAGTCACGAGCCATCCGGTGATCTCACCTGTGTCGGATGGCACCTTGGAGGGCGACGTCCTGCGGCGCCATCTGCATGAGGCCGGCATCCGCATGCACGCGGGCGTGACCCTCAGCGCGATCGACGAGGCGGGTGCGCGCGGTGAGACGAGCCTCGCAGAGCCCTGGTCCCTGCCGGAATGCTCGGTGGTGCTCGTCACCCATCGACTGCCCGATGACGCTCTCGCGCGCGAGTTGCGCGACAGGGGCGCGACGGTGCACGTCGCGGGCGACGCCCTGCTGCCATCGATGGTGTCCGAGGCGGTCTTCGACGGTCATCGTCTCGCGCGCGAGCTCGACGGCCCACACCCGGACTACCCGCTCGCCTATCGGCGCGAGCGCCCGGGCAGGGCAGACTGACGCCATGGACCGCCTCGCGGACACCAGCCTCACGGCAGCAGCCTTCGCGCACGATGTGAGCGATGCGCCGCCGTCGCGTGCCGAGGTGGTCATCGTCGGCGGCGGCATCATCGGCTCGAGCATCGCCTATCACCTCGCTCTCGAGGGAGTGACCAATGTCGTCGTGTGCGAGCGCAACACCTTCACCAGCGGGACAACCTGGCATGCCGCGGGACTCATTGCCGGTGCGCGCGGTACGACCACCTTGACCGAGCTGGCGTCCTATGGCCGGGCCTTCTACGCGACGCTCGGCGAGCTCAGCGGCCTCGACGTGGGTTTCAGCGCCCCCGGGTCGCTCAGCCTGGCGCGCAACCCCGCGCGGGCCGATGAACTCGCCTATGCGCGTGATGTCGCTGACCACTGCGGCATCGAGGCGAGGATGGTCGACGTCGACGAGGCCCAGCGGCTCTGGCCCCTGCTCGATGCGGAAGGGATCGTTGCGGGCCTGCATTTCCCCGGCGACGGCTACGTCAACCCGGGGTATGCCGCGCTGGCGATGGCGAAGGCCGCACATGCACTCGGGGTGGCATTGCGCGAGGACTGCGGCGTCACCGACATCGATGTCGATGGGGGTCGGGTGGTCGGCGTCCAGACGACGCGCGGTGTCATCGGTGCGCACACGGTCGTCCTTGCCGGCGGCCTGTGGACGCGAGACCTGGCTGCCACCGTGGGCGTCGCGGTGCCGCTCTACGCAGCAGAGCACGTACACGTGCGGTCAGAGCCCTTGGTCGCCGAGGTCTCCGGCCTGCCGGTGCTCAGGGACGTGGACAATAGCTACTACATCCGAGCAGAAGCCGATCGTCTCCTGCTCGGCGCCTTCGAGCCGCGCGGACGGCCTCGAGCGTCCTCCGGCATCCCTATCGATGGCTACGCGACCTTCGACCCAGACTGGGAGCACATCGCCGGCATCAAGGCTGCGGCGGAGCGCGCCGTCCCGGCCCTGGGTGCCGGAGGCTACGACCGCTTCATCAACGCGCCGGAGAGCTTCACTCCGGACACGGCCTTCATCGTGGGGGAGACCGCCGAGGTCGATGGACTCTTCGTCGCGGCGGGCATGAACTCGCAGGGGATCATCTATGCGCCAGGCGTCGGGCGCGAAATCGCTCGCTGGATTCGCGCTGGTCATCCCTGCTTCGACTCCAGCGC
>JBJTIQ010000203.1:0-5539 GCA_046095085.1 Actinomycetota bacterium
CGGGGCCAAGAACCACATGATCGTGCTGCCCGACGCCGACATCGACATGGCTGCTGACGCCGCTGTCAGCGCTGGCTACGGATCGGCCGGCGAGCGCTGCATGGCCATCTCCGTCGTGGTCGCCGTCGGCGATGCCGGCGACCGTCTGGTCGATGCGATCGCCGCTCGCCTGCCTAAGGTCAAGGTCGGGCCCGGCACCGATCCCGATGCCGAGATGGGCCCGCTCATCACCGGCGAGCACCGCGACAAGGTGGCGTCCTATCTCGCCGGCGCCTCGGGCGAGGGGGCAACCGTGGTCGTCGACGGCCGCGATGCCGATCTCCCCGAGCAGGGCTTCTTCCTTGGCGTCTCCCTGGTTGACCACGTGCAGCCCGGCATGAAGGTCTACGACGACGAGATCTTCGGTCCGGTCCTGTCGGTCGTCCGCGTCGACACCTACGAGGAGGCCGTCAAGCTGATCCACGATCACCAATACGGCAACGGCACCGCCATCTTCACGCGAGACGGGGGAGCCGCTCGCCAGTTCCAATTCGATATCCAGGTCGGCATGGTCGGCATCAATGTGCCGATCCCGGTGCCGGTCGCCTACTACAGCTTCGGGGGCTGGAAGGCATCGCTTTTCGGCGACGCCAACATGTATGGACCCGCCGGCGTGGAGTTCTACACGCGCACTAAGACGATCACTTCCCGATGGCCCGATCCGTCGACCTCGTCGGTCGACCTCGGCTTCCCCCGCACCCGCTGACGAAAGGCTGTTCATGGATATCGGAGTCGTCCTCCAGTGCACTCCCCCCGCCTCGCGGGTCGTCGACCTCGCGAAGAAGGCCGAGGCGTTCGGGCTCGACTACGTGTGGACCTTCGACTCGCACATCCTGTGGGAGGAGCCCTACGTCATCTACTCGCGCATCCTCGATGAGACGCGCAAGGTCAAGGTGGGACCGATGGTCACCAACCCGGCCACCCGTGACCTCACCGTGACGGCGTCCGTCTTCGCGACGCTCAACGAGATGTACGGCCCGCGCACCGTCATCGGCATCGGCCGAGGCGACTCCGCGGTGCGCGTCACCAACGGCAAGCCCGTGTCAGTCGGCGAATTGCGCGACGCCGTGGTGTTGCTGCGTGACATGGCCAACGGACGGTCGGTGGACTACAAGGGCAGCAGCATCCGCCTGCCCTGGGCCAAGGACGCCGGCACCGAGGTCTTCGTCGCGGCCTACGGGCCCAAGGTCCTGGCACTCACGGGCGAGGTGGGCGACGGCTTCATCCTGCAGCTGGCCGACCCGCAGATCGCCGCCTGGACGATCGAGGCCGTGCGCAATGCGGCCGCGGCCGCCGGGCGCAACCCCGACGACGTCTACATCTGCGTGGCGGCTCCCGCCTACGTCACCGACAACGTCGAGCACGCGCGCAATCAGCTGCGGTGGTTCGGCGGCATGGTCGGCAATCACGTCGCCGACATCGTCGAGCGTTACGGCGAGGGCGGAGGGGTGCCCCAGGCGCTCACCGACTACATCAAGGGCCGCGAGGGCTACGACTACAACCAGCACGGGCGCGCGGGGAACACCCACGCCGACTTCGTGCCCGACGAGATCGTCGACCGCTTCTGCATCATCGGCCCGGTCGAGGAGCACATCCGCCGCCTCGAAGAGCTCAAGGCCCTGGGCGTCGACCAGTTCGCCATCTACCTCCAGCATGACGACAAGGACCACACGCTGGTCGAATACGGCGAACGCATCATCCCCGCCATCCAGGACACTGTGCTGGCGAAGAGCTGACGTGGCTTCTCGGGCCTCCACCACCGCGTCGCGCATCAAGCGTGGGCTCATCTCGCTGGGCTGGGCGCTGGGTGGAGTTCTCGTCGCGATTCTGCTGTGGGAAGGCGTCAAGCTGCTGGGCACCGTGATCACGCTGCCCTTCGAGACCTCCGATCAGGCCATGCCCCACGTGTGGACCATCGCCTCAGGGGCCATGCAGCCCGAGGTCCGGGGATCCGACACACCCGTCTGGCAGACGGTGCTGATCGCCGCCATCTACACGCTCTTCATCGCCTTCGGCGGATTCATCATCGGCGTGAGCGTCGGGCTGCTGCTGGCCATCATCATGCAGCGCTTCGCCTTCATGGAGCGTGGCCTCCTGCCCTTCGTCATCGCCTCCCAGACCGTGCCCCTGATCGCCCTGGCCCCCCTCATCGTCGGGATCGGCAACCGCATCAGCATTGGGCCCTTCGAGTGGGGCCAGACGCAGTCGATCATGTTCATCGCCGCCTACCTGGCCTTCTTCTCGCTCTCCGTGGGCGCCCTCAGAGGCCTGAAGGCGGCGACGCCCACGCAGGTCGAACTCATGCGCTCCTACGCCGCCACCCCGCGGGCCACGCTGTGGAAGCTGCGCTTTCCCGCCTCCGTTCCCTACCTCGTGCCCGCCCTCAAGGTGTCGGCCGCTGCCGCGGTCGTCGGCACCGTGGTCGCCCAGATCTCCACGGGCGGCCGCGGCGGGATCGGGCGCCTCATCATCGAATACGCGCGCGAGACGACCGCCCAGCCGGCCAAGGTCTACGTCGCCGTCATCGGCGCCATCATCGTCGGGCTCCTCGCCGCGGGGCTTGTTGCCCTGCTTGACCTGTACCTCACGCGCAACCTGCCGAAGGAGACCCTGACGTGAGCACTCTTGCCGTCCACGCCGAGAGCGTGTGGAAGATCTTCAACGAGGGGGCCGGCAACGAGGTCACCGCGTTGTCCGACGTCAGCATCGACGTCGGCACGGGTGAGTTCGTCTCCCTCATCGGGCCTTCCGGCTGCGGCAAGAGCACGCTGCTGCGGGTCATTGCCGATCTGATTCCCCCGTCGCGCGGCACGGTCACCGTGGCCGGGATGACCCCGCTCGAGGCTCGCGAGAAGCACCAATACGGCATGGCTTTCCAGCAGGCGGCCCTCCTGGACTGGCGCACAGTGCGACGCAATGTCGAGTTGCCCCTCGAGCTCGCCGGCTGGGACAAGGACAAGCGCAAGGCACGCGCCCTCGACCTCCTCGAAATGGTTCAGTTGCAGGACTTCGCCGACCACCGACCGTGGGAGCTCTCGGGCGGCATGCAGCAACGCGTCGCCATCGCGCGTTCCCTCGCTACCGATCCCGAGATCCTGCTCATGGACGAGCCCTTCGGCGCCCTCGACGAGATGACCCGCGAGCGCATGCAAAACGAGTTGCTGCGCATCTCCAACGCCACCGGCACATCGGTCGTGTTCGTCACCCACTCGATCCCCGAGGCCGTCTACCTCTCCAATCGCGTGGTCGTGATGTCTCCACGCCCCGGTCGCATCACCCACGTCGTGTCGGTCGACATCGGCGAGCGCAATGAGGACACCCGCGAGTCGGACGCCTTCTTTGAGTCCGTCACCGCGGTGCGCGAAGCACTCCGCGGTCGCTCCACTCCGGTCGGCGAGGGCGGCGCGCGGCTGGCGGAGACCTCGTGAAGGGCCGCCTCAACGCGATCTGGCCCCCGATCCTGATCGGGGCGCTGTTCCTGCTCGCCTGGCAGGCCCTGGTCGTCATCCAGGACCTCAAGCCCTACCTCCTGCCGGCCCCTAGCCTCATCTTCACCACCTTCATCAGCAATATCGCGCTGATGTGGAGCACAGGTCTCTATACGGCAACGACCGCCGTGTTGGGGCTGATCCTGGGCACGGCTATCGGCATTGTGCTGGCCATGGTGGCCCAGCGGTTCTTCGTCTTCCGCAATCTGATGATCCCCGTGGCTGCCGGGATCGCGGCGGTGCCCATCGTGGCGATGACGCCGATTCTCAACAACATGTTCGACATCACCAGCCGCACGCCGCGAGTTCTCATCACGGCGATCGTGGTGTTCTTCCCGATCTTCGTCAACGTCTACCGCGGCCTGACGGAGGTCCCCAACGTGCAGTTGGAGTTGCTGCGATCGCTCTCGGCCACTCCACGCACGGTCACCCGGGTCCTGCGCATCCCCAACGCACTGCCCTTCTTCTTCACCGGACTGAAGGTGGCCGCTCCCCTCGCGGTCATCGCCGCTCTCGTTGCCGAGTACTTCGGTGGGCCCCAGGAGGGTCTCGGGAGCAAGATCGCGGCATCGGCAGCCAACACCGCATACGGGCGAGCCTGGGCGTATGTGGTGGTCGCGATCATCGTCGGGCTCGCGTTCTACCTGCTCACCCTTCTCCTGGAGAGGGTGGCGACACCGTGGGCTGGTCGAACCCGATCCGCCTGAGCAAACCCACTGGAGGAAACATGAAGACAGCACCGCGCGGTCGCCTCGCAGCGATCGTCGGCGTCGTCGCCGTGGCCGGCATGACACTGGCCGCGTGCGGGGGCGGATCGAGTTCGGGCGAGTCCAGTTCCGCTGCGCCCGCCCCCGAGACCTCGAGCGCAGCACCTGCGCCCGCGGAGTCCTCGGAGGCACCGGCGGAGGCTTGCACCGAGCTCACGCCCATCAATCTGCAGCTGCAGTGGTTCGTGCAGGCGCAGTTCGGCGGCTACTACGCGGCCAAGGACAAGGGCTTCTACGAGGAGCAGTGCCTTGACGTGACCATCCTCGAGGGAGGCGTCGACATCGTTCCGCAGACCCAGCTCGCCCAGGGCGCGGCCGACTACGCCATCGCCTGGGTGCCGAAGGCGCTCGCCTCGCGCGAGCAGGGCGCTGGCATCGTCGATGTCGCGCAGGTCTTCCAGCGCTCCGGCACCCTGCAAGTGTCCTGGGCCGACTCGGGGATCGCCACCCCGGCTGACCTGAAGGGCAAGAAGGTCGGCAACTGGGGCTTCGGCAACGAGTACGAGCTCTTCGCCGGCCTGACCCAGGCGGGCCTGAAGCCGGGCAAGGACGTCGAGCTCGTGCAGCAGCAGTTCGACATGCAGGCGCTGCTCAACCGCGAGATCGATGCCGCCCAGGCGATGACCTACAACGAGTACGCCCAGGTCCTCGAGGCCGTCAACCCCGACACGGGCGAGCTCTACAAGCCCGAGGACTTCACGGTCATCAACTGGAACGACGTCGGCACGGCGATGTACCAGGACGCCATCTGGGCCTCCGAGGAGCGCCTGTCGGATCCGGCGTACCAGGACACGACGCAGCGCTTCGTGACCGCGTCGCTCAAGGGCTGGGTCTACTGTCGTGACAATCCGCAGGAGTGCGCGGACATCATCACGGCCAATGGCTCCAAGCTCGGCGCCAGCCACCAGCTGTGGATGATGAATGAGGTCAACAAGCTCATCTGGCCGTCGCCTCTCGGAGTCGGCATCATCGACCCGGCACTGTGGACGCAGACGGTGGGCGTGGCCCTCAACACCCTCAATGCCGATGAGGTCACCATCATCACGGCGGATCCGGGTGAGGCGGCCTACACCAACCAGTACGCCGAGGCCGCTAACGCCGCTCTCACGGCGGAAGGCCTGAATACGACGGGTGACGCGTTCGCGCCGATCTCGGTCGAGCTCAAGGAGGGCGGCGCCTGAGCGGCGCTCCCTCCCGCTAGTGGTGGGGCGCCCCCCCCGCCCGGGGGGGGGCCCCCCCCCCCCC
>JBJTIQ010000204.1:0-6897 GCA_046095085.1 Actinomycetota bacterium
GAAGACCACCGTCTGCAGACCGAAGTGGTGCGCCACCTCAGAGGCCGCGGCCAGGTGGCCCAGATGGATGGGGTCGAACGTGCCGCCCATCACTCCCACGCGCATGAGCGCCCGCCGATCACCGATCCACGTTGATCATCAAGGTGATGATCAAGAGCAGGATGAGGACTGCGAGGGCCGAGCCGCCGAAGACGTAGGGGCTGATCACGGTGTGCTCGGTTGCCCCGGCTTCTTCCGACAGGCGAACAACCGCAGCCAGCGCGCTCATGGACCCTCTTCTCTCTCAGGCGACTCCGGCCAGCCTACCCGGGGCGTTGCCCGTGGCCTGGCTATGGGCGGATGTGCCCGTCGCCGGTGACCACATAGGTCGTCGTCGTCAGCTCCAGCAAGCCCATCGGCCCCCGGGCGTGGAGCTTTTGGGTCGAGATGCCGATCTCGGCGCCGAAGCCGAATTCGCCCCCGTCGGTGAATCGCGTGGAGGCGTTGACCATGATCGCCGCCGCGTCGACCCCGGCGACGAACGCGCGGGCCGCGGACTGCGAGTCGGTGACGATTGCCTCCGTGTGACCCGACGACCACTTCCGAATGTGGGCCAAGGCGTCGTCCAAAGTGTCGACTATGCCGGCTGCGATGTCGAGCGAGTAGTACTCCGCTGCCCAGTCATCATCGGTGACCGGCGCGTACGCCGTGCCCGCGGCCTCGGCGTACGACTGCATGCCCGCATCACCATGCACCGTCACGCCAGCCTCGCGGAGGGCGACCATGGCCGTCGGCAGGAACTCGTCGGCGATCCCCCGGTGCACGAGGAAGGTCTCGGCGGCATTGCAGACACTGGTGCGCTGCGCCTTGGCATTGAGCAGGATGCGCACGGCCTTGTCGATGTTCGCACTATCGTCGATGTAGACGTGGCAGTTGCCCACGCCCGTCTCGATCACGGGGACGGTCGAGCCCTCGACCACACTGCGGATCAGGCCTTCCCCACCACGCGGGATGAGCACGTCGACGTAGCCCCGGGCGGTCATCAGGTGCTTGACGGACTCGTGCGATGCGCCGGGCACGAGTTGGACCGCGTCAGCCGGGAGCCCAGCAGCCTCCAGCGCAGCCCGCATCACGTCGATGAGGACCTCGTTGGTGGCCTGGGCCGACGACGAGCCACGCAGCAGGGCGGAATTGCCACTCTTGAGGCATAGTCCGGCGGCGTCGACCGTAACGTTGGGGCGAGCCTCGTAGATGATGCCTACGACTCCGAGCGGCACACGGATCTGACGCACGTCGAGTCCATTGGGCAGCGTGTAGCCGCGCACGACATCACCGACGGGATCAGGCAGGTCGGCGACCTCCTCGAGTGCATCCGCTATTGCCGCAATACGCCCCGCATCGAGGGTCAGGCGGTCGACCAGCCCCGCCGACGTGCCGTCGTCGCGAGCCCTTTGCACGTCGCGGGCGTTGACCTCAACGATGCGGGGTGTCTGGTCGCGCAGAGCCTGTGCCATGGCCCGCAGGGCGCGGTCCTTGTCTTCGCGGGTGAGCCCTCGCAGCGCCGTGCTCGCGGCACGGGCACGGCTGGCACAGTCCAGGATGGCCGCGCGATCGTCAGACATGGGATCAGGGTACGCCGCTAGAGGGGGCTGACTCCCCCGGCTGCCACCAGGCCCGGGCCGTGGCCTGACACGCGCCCACGCCGGTGAAACGTCTCGCGATCGACGATCTCCACGCCGACCACGGCCCAATCGGGCAGCGACGCGGAGTCGCGGTGCTCATCCCAGAGGCGAAGCGCCAGCCCAGCGGCACATGACGCGTCGGGTGCCTCCTCCCAGTAGCGAATCTCCGCGCGGTCCTCGGCGTAGCGCCCGGAGAGCAGGAAGGGATGTTCGTGCGAAAGTCGCTCGAGTGCACCCCGAATCTCACCCGGGGACACGGCCGCACCGGCGAGTGTCACGGTGACGAACCACAGGGAGCGATTGTCGGGCACGGTCGGCGTCTCCACGCGCCTCCCTCCCGAGTGCAGGCTCAGTGCCTGGTCGGACCACCATCGAGAATCACCAGGTCATCGCGGTGGATGACCTCCCGCTCGTATGCGGGACCGCGCTCGCGGGCGAGGTCTCGCGTCGACCGGCCGATGAGCCCGGGTAGCTCCGACGCATCGAAGTTGACCAGACCGCGGGCCACCGCGTGGCCGCTTTGGTCGAGAAGGTCAACCGGATCGCCCGCCGAGAAGTCACCTTCAACTCGCGTCACACCCGCGGGCAACAAGGACTTGCGCCCCTCGGTCACCGCGTCGACCGCGCCGTCATCGAGATAGAGGCGTCCCTGGGGGGTGCTGGCATGCCCGAGCCAGAGCAGTCGCGTGGGGGTACGCCGGCCCGTGGGGAGGAAGACGGTGCCCACATCGCGGCCGGCAAGGGCATCGGATGCCGCCGATGCCCGCGCCAGCACAACGGGAATTCCCGCCGCCGTCGCGATGCGGGCGGCTTCGACCTTGGTCGCCATGCCACCGAGTCCCACGCCCGATTCGCCGATGCCGCCGACCGCCACGCCGGAGAGATCGGAGGCGTCGGTCACCGTGGGGATAAGAGTGGCGTCACCCTTGCCGGGCGGTCCGTCGTAGAGGCCATCAACGTCGGAGAGGAGGACCAGCGCATCGGCGTGCACGAGGTGCGCCACCAGCGCAGCAAGTCGGTCGTTGTCACCGAGCTTGATCTCATCGGTAGCCACCGTGTCGTTTTCGTTGACGATGGGGACGACGCCCATCTCGAGCAACTTCTCCAGGGTGCGCTGAGCGTTGCGGTAATGAGTACGCCGGGTCATGTCGTCAGCCGTCAGCAGGACCTGGCCCACAGTGACGCCGTGCTCGGCGAATGCCCGCGACCACTCCGAGAGGAGCAGGCCCTGACCGACACTGGCCGCCGCCTGCTGGGTGGCCAGATCACGCGGGCGACGACTCAGGCCCAGGAGCGGGAAACCCGTGGCGATGGCGCCACTCGACACGAGGAGCACCTGTGAGCCAGCCGTTGCCCGCTGGGCGAGCACGTCGACCAATTTGCGCACACGAGCGGTGTCGACACCCCCGCCGGGTCTGGCGAGAGACGATGACCCCACCTTGACCACGATGCGTGCTGCTCCGCCGACGGCGTCTCGCGCCGACCGCGGGCTCATGCGCCGTCCAGCCGATGATCCGTCCCGCGAGGTCCACGGGTGGCGGAGCCTCCCGCGGCAATCGTGGGTTCCCAGTCGAACACGACCGCATCATCGCCGGGGCCGATGACCACCGTGCTACCCGGGGCTGCGCCCGACTTCAGCAGCGACTCCTCGACGCCCAGTCGCGCGAGGCGATCGGCGAGGTAGCCCACGGCCTCGTCGTTGGCGAAATCCGTCTGGCGCACCCACCGCTCAGGTCGCGTGCCGAGCACGCGGAAGATGGGCTCGCCTGTCGACGGGTCCGCTTCTTGAAGAACTTCGAAGCCGGAATCGTCGACGGCCTTGGGGGTGATCACGATCCGGGGAGTCACCACGACCGCCGTGGCTTCGCGGTGCGCGCGCACGCGGTCGGCCATGGCGAAGGTGAGTGCGCGCAGGCCCTCGTGGGTTACCGCGGATACCTCGAAGGCCGGGATGCCGCGCTCTTCGAGCAGGGGTCGCACCATGTCGGCGACCACCCGACCATCCGGCAGGTCCACCTTGTTGAGGGCCACCAATCTCGGGCGGTCGTCCAGGCCGCCGTATGCGGCAAGCTCGGCCTCGATCACATCGAGGTCGGCGAGCGGTTCGCGCGCTGACTCGAGCGACGCGCAGTCAATGACGTGGACGAGCACCGAGCACCGCTCCACATGGCGCAGGAACTCAAGACCCAGGCCTCGGCCCTCGCTCGCGCCCGGGATCAGGCCCGGGACGTCTGCGACTGTGAAGACGACGTCTCCAGCGGTCACCACGCCAAGGTTGGGTACGAGGGTGGTGAAGGGATAGTCCGCGATCTTCGGCTTGGCCTCGGATAGGGCCGCGACGAGGCTCGACTTGCCCGCACTCGGGTAGCCCACCAGCGCCACGTCCGCCACGGACTTCAACTCGAGGAGTACGTCGCGCTGCTCCCCCGGCTCGCCCAGCAGGGCGAAGCCCGGCGCCCGTCGGCGCGGAGAAGCCAGCGCGGCATTGCCAAGACCTCCACGTCCGCCGCGAGCCACGACGTAGGACATGCCCGGTCCGGTCAGATCAGCCAGGGGCTCGCCGTCAGCCGACGTCACGACGGTGCCATCGGGCACGGGGAGTACGACATCGTCACCATCAGCGCCATGGCGATTCGACCCCTGTCCGGGTCGGCCGTGGGGTGCCCGGTGATGCGGCCGGTGGTGGAAGGCGAGGAGCGTCGTCACGCTGGGGTCCACCACAAGGGTGATGTCGCCACCACGTCCGCCGTTTCCGCCATCGGGACCGGCGAGGGGCTTGAACTTCTCGCGTCGCACAGACGAGCAACCGTTGCCTCCGTCGCCTGCGGAGGCATGGAGGGTGACGCGATCAACGAAAGACGTCACGACGGGTCCAAGCGAAGAGCGGTCGGTTGACCGCGGAGATCAGGCCTCGACGATGTTGACGACGCGGCGCCCGCGGAAGGTGCCGAACTCGACACGTCCAGCACTGAGCGCGAAGAGCGTGTCGTCGCCACCGCGTCCGACATTGTTGCCCGGATGGAAATGGGTGCCGCGCTGGCGCACGATGATCTCGCCGGCGTTGACCACCTGGCCGCCGAAACGCTTCACGCCCAGACGCTGGGAGTTGGAGTCGCGACCGTTCTTGGAGCTGGATGCGCCCTTTTTGTGAGCCATGATCAGGCCTTCGTCTCGATAGCGGTCACCTTGACGCGGGTGAGGTCTTGGCGGTGGCCCTGGCGACGCCGGTAGCCGGACTTGTTCTTGTAGCGAAGGATGCGGATCTTGGGACCGCGCTCGTGCGCAACGACCTCGGCCGTGACGTTGACCTTGGCCAGCTTGGCAGGGTCAGCAGTGACGGCACCATCGTCGACGACGAGGACGGCAGGGAGCCGGACGGAGTCGCCGGGCTCGGCAGAGACGCGGTCGAGGACGACGACGTCGCCGACAGCTACCTTCTCCTGCCGGCCGCCTGCGCGGACGATCGCGTACACCTGGACTCCTTAGAGGGCTCGTGCGACCCGGATCGTGCCTCGGGCCGGTAGATGAGATTACCGGACTGCTGACCCCAGGGGCCAATCGCCCCCGCTCACGAGGCCTCCGAGGGGGCGTCGTCGGCTTCGGTGGATTCGGGGTCCTCGGTCTCGGCCCCCAGGGCGAGGGTGGCGCCCACGACATCGGCGGGGTCGACCCCCTTGCCCTTGCGGCGCCCGGCCCGCACAGGGGCCTCGGGCGCGGTTGGGTGCAAGGACACGTGGTGGCCCCGGCCGCCGCAGGATTCGCAGGCGGTCGCGAACGCCTCGATGAGCCCTTGGCCGATGCGCTTGCGCGTCATCTGCACCAGGCCCAGCGAGGTGATCTCGGCGACCTGGTGCTTGGTGCGGTCTCGGCCCAGGCATTCGACGAGACGACGAACGACGAGGTCTCTATTGCTCTCGAGCACCATGTCGATGAAGTCGACCACGATGATGCCGCCGACATCACGCAGACGCAGTTGTCGGACGATCTCTTCGGCGGCCTCGAGGTTGTTCTTGGTGACGGTCTCTTCGAGGTTGCCACCTTGCCCGGTGAACTTGCCGGTGTTGACGTCGATGACGGTCATTGCCTCGGTGCGATCGATGACCAGCGATCCACCCGACGGCAGCCAGACCTTGCGGTCGAGCGCCTTGGTCAGCTGCTCATCGACCCGGAATGCCGCGAATACATCCTGCGGGCCAGCCCACACCTCGACGCGCTCAAGCAGATCAGGAGCAATGGAGCCGACGTAGTCCTTGACCTCTTCGCGGACCTCCGGACCCGACACGATGACCTTCGAGAAGTCCTCGTTGAAGACGTCGCGGATTACCTTGATGGCCAGGTCTGGCTCGGAACTGAGCAGGGCCGGTGGCGTCGCTGAGGCGCGCTTCTTCTCGATGTCTTCCCACTGCGCCTGCAGGCGGGTGATGTCGCGGGTGAGTTCGTCCTCGCTCGCACCCTCCGCGGCGGTGCGCACGATGACCCCCGCGCCCTCGGGAACGATCTTCTTGAGGATCGTCTTCAGTCGGCTGCGCTCGGTGTCGGGAAGTTTGCGGCTGATGCCGGTCGTGGAGCCGTCGGGGACGTAAACGAGATAGCGACCGGGCAGCGAGACCTGGCTCGTGAGCCGAGCGCCCTTGTGCCCGAGGGGATCCTTCGTGACCTGCACGAGAACGGGATCGCCGGACTTCAAGGCCATCTCGATGCGTCGCGGCTGGCCGTCAAGCCCAGCGGCATCCCAGTTGACCTCACCGGCGTAGAGCACGGCATTGCGGCCGCGACCGATGTCGACGAAGGCTGCCTCCATAGAGGGCAGCACGTTTTGAACACGGCCGAGGTAGACATTGCCCACCATCGAGGACGAGGAGCCGCGATCGACGTAGTGCTCGACCAGGACTCCGTCTTCGAGGACGGCGATCTGAGTGCGGCCGCCGGTCTGGCGCACCACCATGACTCGGTCGACCGACTCTCGGCGCGCGAGAAATTCGGCCTCGGTGAGGAGCGGCGCGCGCCGACGGCCTGCATCGCGGCCTTCGCGGCGGCGCTGAAGGGCTCGGTGCGGCTGGAGGCCAAGCGCCAGCGCCGCAGAGTCCTCCGATCCGCGCGAGCGAGGCTCGCGAACTCGAACGACGGTGCGCTCCGGATCGTCGGCCTCCGGTCCGGTGTCCTGCCCGCGTCGACGGCGACGGCGACGACGGCGCGAGGAGCCGGGTTCGTGGTCATCGGCATCGTCGGAGTCGGC
>JBJTIQ010000205.1:0-9884 GCA_046095085.1 Actinomycetota bacterium
CCATGAGATTCCTTGATGGTCGCGCGTACGACGTCGCCCACCTCATGGAGGCCGGTCAGCACGGTCCGCCCGTCGTCAGCGCCCTGGTGCGCGGCATGCCCGTAGGCGCCCTCATCGTCATGACCCTCCACGATGACTTCGACGGCCTGACCCACACGCTCGCCACCGCGCTGTGCCATCAGGTCATCGACCAGCGCGCTCACACGCGAAACTCGATCCTCCACCTCCTGCTGCCCTATGTGCCCGTCGAGCGCCACCGCCTCGGTGCCCTCCTCGTCGGAGTAGCCGAAGACGCCCACGGCATCGAGCCGAGCGGCCGCCAGGAATTCGGCCAGCTCGGCCAGGTCGGCTTCGTCCTCGCCGGGAAAGCCGACGATCACATTGGTGCGCACGCCGGCATCCGGATCTATGTCGCGGATCCGATCGATGAGGGCGAGGAAGTCATCGGTGCCGCCGAAGCGTCGCATTCGGCGCAGGATACGCGCGCTGGCATGCTGGAAGGACAGGTCGAAGTAGGACGCGACTCCGCGAGTCCCCGCCATGACCTCGACGAGTCCAGGCCGAATCTCAGCGGGTTGCAGGTACTGCACGCGCACTCGCACAAGGCCGGGCACCTGGCCCAGTGTCGGCAAGAGGCGCTCGAGCATGCGGATGTCGCCGAGGTCCTTGCCGTAGGACGTGGAGTTCTCGCTCACCAGGTGCACTTCGCGCACGCCCTGCTCGACGAGTTCGGCGACCTCGCCGATGACGTCCTCGGGCCGACGGCTGACGAACGCGCCCCGGAAGGCCGGGATAGCGCAGAACGTGCAGCGTCGGTCGCAGCCCGAGGCCAGCTTCACCGACATGACCGGCGCGTATGCGCGGCGCGGAATCGCGGCGTGGCCGGGAGCGGCGGACGACCCGGAGCCACGGTCGATCGGCGAGATCGGGAGCAGGTGTCGTCGGTCGCGCGGCTCGTGCGCCGTCAACGACTCGCCCGCGAGGACGGCCCTGAGGCGCTCCCCGATCTGTGGGTAGTCGTCGAAGGAGAGCACCGCCGCCACTTCGGGGAGTTCGGCGGCCAGCTCACGGCCGTAGCGCTCGGCCAAGCACCCCGAGACGACCACGCGCGCGTCGGCATCCGCCGCGGCGAGGATGGCGTCGATGGAGTCCTTCTTGGCGGCCGCGATGAAGCCGCACGTGTTGACCAGCACGACGTCGGCGGGCTCATCCTCGCCAGCGACCGCGAAGCCATCTGACGCCAGCCTCCCCTCGATCTCGTCGGCATCGACGTCGTTGCGCGCGCACCCCAGGCGCACGATGGCGACGCGGGGCTGGGCGGACACCCCCACAGACTAGAGAGGCTCGCCGCGAAGGGTCATCAGGAAGCCCGGGAGGTCATCAGGCTTCAAGAGCACCTCACGTGCCTTGGAGCCCTCGCTCGGACCCACGACACCGCGGGACTCCAGCAGATCCATGAGGCGCCCGGCCTTGGCGAAGCCCACGCGCAACTTGCGCTGGAGCATCGACGTCGAGCCGAACTGTGTGGTGACCACGAGTTCGGCCGCCTGGCACAGCAGGTCGAGGTCGTCGCCGACCTCCTCGTCGATTTGGCGCGATGATGCCGCGGGCGCCGTCACGTCGTCGCGGTAGGCAGGCTCCATCTGCTCGCGCGCGTACTTGACCAGGGCGCGGATCTCGGACTCCGAGACGAAGGCGCCCTGGATGCGCTGCGCCTTGCTCGCACCCATGGGCAGGAAGAGCCCGTCGCCCTGTCCGACGAGCTTCTCGGCGCCCGGCTGATCGAGGATGACGCGGCTGTCGGCGAGGGACGACGCGGCGAAGGCCAGGCGGCTGGGCACGTTGGCCTTGATAAGACCGGTCACGACATCGACGCTGGGTCGCTGCGTGGCGAGCACGAGGTGGATGCCGGCGGCGCGGGCCAGCTGCGTGATGCGCACCACGGAGTCCTCGACGTCGCGCGGTGCCACCATCATCAGGTCGGCCAGCTCGTCCACGATCACGAGCAGATAGGGATACGGGCGCAGCACGCGCTCGCTGCCAAGGGGCGGCTGCACGCGGCCCGAGCGCACGGCCTTGTTGAAGTCGTCGATGTGCCGGAAGCCGAAGTGCGCCAGGTCGTCGTAGCGGGTGTCCATTTCCTTGACGACCCATTGGAGGGCGTCGGCGGCCTTCTTGGGGTTGGTGATGATCGGGGTGATGAGGTGCGGGATGCCCTCGTAGGAGTTGAGCTCGACCCGCTTGGGGTCGACGAGGATGAGCCGCACCTCGTCGGGGGTGGCGCGCATGAGCACCGAGGTGATGAGCGCGTTGATGCAACTGGACTTGCCCGCACCAGTCGCGCCGGCCACGAGCAGGTGGGGCATCTTGGCGAGGTTGGCCACGACATAGCCGCCCTCGACGTCCTTGCCCAGGCCGACGGTCAGCGGGTGCTGCTCGCCGGTGGCGGTCACAGAGCGCAGGACGTCGCCGAGGCTGACCAGCTCGCGATCGGAGTTGGGGATCTCGATGCCGATGGCGCTCTTGCCCGGGATGGGGCTGAGGATGCGCACCTCCGGGCTCGCGACGGCATAGGCGATGTTGCGACTGAGTGCGGTGACGCGCTCGACCTTGACGCTTGGCCCGAGTTCGATCTCGTAGCGTGTGACCGTCGGCCCGCGGTTGAATCCGGTCACGCGCGCATCGATCCCGAATTGCTCGAGCACCTCGGTCAGCGCGGCCACGACCGAGTCGTTGGCCTTGGTGCGCGCGCGCGGTGCCGCGCCCAGCTTGAGCATGTCGGAAGGCGGCAGCGCATAGGTGGCCGTCGACTCCAGCGGCAACTGCTCGATGGGGGCGGCCGGCGTGGGCTTGACGGGTGCGGCCACGACAGGAATCTCCTGCGTCGCGTCGCGCACCGGCTCGGGTGCGGGCTCGGCCTTGGCCGATTCGTCGAACCGTGCGACCGCGAAGATCTCGCGAGCGGCCGCTGACGTCGGCAGCGGATCGGGATCGGGCTCGCTGACCGAGACGAGGAACTCTTCCTCAGCGACGGGATCGACGACGAAGCCGTCGGGTAGGTCGGCCTCGTAGGACTCCAGGTCGTCGAGGTGCTAGTCGACGGGGCGCCCGGAGCCACTGCGCATCAGGTGGCCGAGGCCTGCCTTGAGCGCCCTCGGCACCGCGATCAGCGGAGTTCCGGTGATGACGAGAAGTCCGAAGATCGCCAGGAGGCCGAGAAGCACCCCGGCGACGACGGGCCCTAGGGCCGCCGCGATCGGAGCGGTCGCGACCCATCCGACGATTCCCGCGCCCGATGACAGCGCGTCGAGTCCATCACTCGGAGTCGGCAGGCCCTGGATGAGATGCCAGATGCCAGCGGCGGCGATCAGCAGCGCCAGGCCACCGACGAGAAGGCGCCCGTTGGTGACATGGTCCTCGGGCGCGCGCAGGGTGCGCCACGCCATCACGAGGAGGATCACCGGCACGAACAGGTCGAAGGCGCCCACCAGGTAGGACGACACGGTGCCGAGCCCGACGGTGAACCACCCGTCGACGCCGAACCACACGGCCGCCGCCGTGATCACCGCGAGCGCGACGAAGAGCAGGCCGAGCCCGTCGCGGCGGTGGACATCGTCGAGGTCTCGGGCGTCCGATCCGATACGGCGGGCCGCTCCCCCGATGGCTCCGGCAATGCCTAGCCAGACCGCCCGGATCGCACGGCCTAGGGCGGCGAGCATGCGGGCGACCGGTCCGGGACCGCTGCGCGGGGCCGGACGACGAGCGCTGGCGCTGCGGGCCGACGCCTTGGCCTTGGGGCGAGCCGCCGGCTTGGCGGCAGGCTTGGTCGCCGGGCGCCGGGTGGAGGTGCCGCGACTGTTGCGCGCGGGCGCGCTGGAACGACTCGCCATGTCCCGAGGGTACCCTCCAGTAACACCTTCACCGTGGGTCACACGCGGCACGCGTGTCGCTTTCTAGGCCTCTACCACCACGGGGATGATCATGGGTCGCCGGCGATGGGTCTGCGAGACCCACCGGCCCACGACACGACGGACCCGCTGCTGGAGCTGACGGGCGTCGACCACCCCGTCGGCCAGGGCGGTCTCGAGCTCGCGGCGCACTTCGTCGCGCACCGGCTTGAGGACCTCGGGGTCCTCGTGGAAGCCGCGCGCCTCGATCTCCGGACCGGCCACCACTTTGCCCTCGATGATGTCGACTGCGGCGAAGATGGAGATGAAACCCTCCTCGCCGAGCACGCGCCGGTCGGTGAGTGCCGCCTCGGTGATGTCTCCCACGCTGGCGCCATCAACGAAGACGTAACCCACGGGGAGTGCGCCCACGATCGAGGCGACTCCGTCGACGAGGTCGACCACGACGCCGTCTTCGGCCAGGACGATTCGATCCGCGGGTACGCCGGTGCGCGCCGCGAGTGCCGCATTGGCCCGCATGTGCCGCCACTCGCCGTGCACGGGCATGACGTTGCGCGGCTTGACGATGTTGTAGACCCACAGGAGCTCGCCTGCGGACGCGTGCCCCGACACGTGGACCAGCGCATTGCCGCGGTGGATGACCGTGGCCCCCGACCGCGTGAGCCCGTTGATCACGCGGTTGACCGCGTTTTCGTTGCCGGGGATGAGAGAGGAAGCGAGGATCACCGTGTCGTCGGGGCCGATCTTGATGTTGTGGTCGTTATTGGCGATGCGCGACAACACGGCCATGGGCTCGCCCTGCGAACCCGTGCAGACCAGGACCGCCTCGTCGTCGGGCAGCTCGGCGAGCTCGTCGCTCGCGACCACGACACCGTCCGGGATCGTGAGGTAGCCGAGGTCGCGGGCGACGTTCATGTTGCGCACCATCGACCGGCCGACAAAAGCGACCTTGCGCCCGTGCGCAGCGGCTGTGTCGATGACCTGCTGCACGCGATGGATGTGTGACGCGAACGAAGCAACGATGATGCGTCCGCGAGCTCGGGAGAAGACCGAGTCGAGGACCGGCATGATGTCGCGCTCGCTGGGGATGAAGCCGGGCACCTCGGCATTGGTGGAGTCGACGAGGAAGAGATCCACGCCCTCATCACCCAGGCGCGCGAATCCGTTGAGGTCGGTGATGCGCCCGTCGAGCGGCAGTTGGTCGACCTTGAAGTCGCCGGTGTGCAGCACGAGCCCGGCCGGCGTCCGGATGGCGACGGCCAGGGCATCGGGAATGGAGTGATTGACGGCGAGGAACTCAAGGTCGAACGGTCCTACACGCTCGCTCTGGCCCTCGCGCACCTCGAGCGTGTAGGGAGTGATGCGTGATTCGCGCAGCTTGGCCTCGACCAGGGCCAGGGTCAGGCGCGAGCCGATGAGCGGGATGTCGGGGCGTTCGCGCAGCAGGAAGGGAAGCGCCCCGATGTGGTCCTCGTGACCGTGCGTGAGCACGACGGCCTCGATGTCGCCGAGCCGATCCATGATCGGCCCGAAGTCCGGGAGGATGAGGTCGACGCCCGGCTGGGAGTCCTCGGGAAAGAGCACCCCGCAGTCGACGATCAGCAGTTTGCCGTCGTAGTCGAAGACCGTCATGTTGCGTCCGATCTCGCCAAGACCGCCTAGTGCATAGATTCGCAGTGCTCCGTTAGCAAGCGGCGGTGGCGGAGGAAGATCGGGGTGCGGGTGGCTCACGGGCCGTCCAGGCTGACGCCGCCGTCGCGCAGATCGCGCTCCAGTTGCTCGATCTGGCTGGCGGTGGCATCAATGAGAGGCGAGCGCACCGGCCCCGCGGGCAGGCCCTTGAGGTTGAGCGCGGCCTTGGTCAAGATGGCTCCCTGCGTGCGGAAGATGCCGGTGTAGACGGGAAGCAGCGCACGATTGATGCCAACCGCCTCGCACACGTCTCCGCCGTGGAACGCCTGGGCCATGGTCCGAATCCGATCGGCGACAAGGTGACCCACGACCGAGATGAAGCCATTGGCACCGACGGCGAGCAGGGGCAGGTTGAGCATGTCGTCGCCGGAGTACCATCCGAGGTCGCAGCGCGCCATGGCCCACTGAGCGGCCTCGAGGTCACCCTTGGCGTCCTTGTTGGCCACGATCCGGGGATGCTCGGCGAGGCGCACCATCGTCTCCACCTCGATGGCCACCCCGGTGCGCTTGGGAATGTCATAGGTGATCACCGGAAGTTCCGTGGCATCCGCGACGGTGCGGAAGTGGTGTAGCAAGCCCTCCTGGGGGGGCCGGTTGTAGTAGGGCGTGACGACGAGCAGTCCATCGGCTCCCGCGGCCGCCGCCTCACGGGCGAGGTGCACGGAGTGCGCCGTGTCATAGGTGCCGACGCCGGCGATAACGCGCGCCCGGTCGCCCACGGCCTCCTTCACCGCGCGGATGACGACGGCCTTCTCCTCGTCCGTCGTCGTCGCCGACTCTCCCGTCGTTCCGTTGACGACGAGCCCGTCGTTGCCGAGGGTGTCGACCAGGTACTCCGCCAGTCGCTGAGTGCCCGTGACGTCGAGAGCGCCGTCGCGATCGAACGGCGTCGCCATCGCGGTGAGCATGACCCCGACGGGTCCGACGGGTGGCACGGGCATGGCGACAGGCTACCGCTACGGAGCGACCCGGCCGTTGGCCGCGAACGCCTCATGGGTGATGGGCATCAGCGCCGCCCACTCCGCCTCCATCAGGTCGGCGACCATCTCGATCTCGCGCTGCGGAAACGACGGGAAGTGACTGCCTGGATGCTTGGTGCGCAGCGACAGGAAGTTCATCAGGGCCCGGGCGTTCATGGTCACGTACATCGACGAGTACGTCGTGACCGGCAGCACGATGCGCGCGACCTCACGCGCCACGCCTGCAGCCAGCATCTCCTGGTAGGCGGCGTAGGCCTGCCGACAGGACGCCTCGGTCTGCCCCACCACGATGCGGTGCTGCTCGGGCGTGCCCGGCACGAACTCGTAGGCGCCGGGCTTGCCCTGCTGGACGAGGTTGCGATCCGGGCCGGGCACGTAGAAGACCGGACGCAGCTCGCGGTAGCGACCGCTCTCCTCGTTGTAGGAGGCGATGCGATGCCGCATGAACTCGCGGAAGACGAAGATGGGTGCGGAGACGAAGTAGGTCAGCGACGTGTGCTCGAACGGCGTGCCGTGTCGGTCGCGCATCAGGTAGTTGATGAGCCCGCGCGCCTTCTCGGGATCGGCATCGACGTCCTCCAGCGAGGACTCCCCCTTGGTGGACACCCGGGCGGCCCAGATGACGTCCGAGTCACGGGCCGTCGCCTTGACGAGCTCCACCGACATGTCACTGCGGAACGAGATGGCCTCGGCCTCCGGCACGCGTCCTCCCTGGGTCGCCACGACCCTACCCGCGGGCGACGACCGCTCCGGTGATAGGCAGGGGTCATGTCGGGAGGTGCAGGGGTGCGGCTCGCCCGCACGTCGGACGTCGACGACGTCGCCGCCGTGCAGATCCGGGCCTGGCGGTCGGCCTACGGGTCCGTGCTGCCTGCCGAGGTCCTCGACAACCTCGACGCATCCGACATCGCGCTCGAGTGGGGCCGCGCGCTTCTCATGCCAGGAGCGCACCGACTCCTCGTCGCCACCGACGAGGACGGGCGCGTGGTCGGAGCAGCGAGCCTCGGCCCGTCGACCGATCCCGACGTTCGCGACGTCGGCGAGATCGAGCTCTTCGTCGTGGACCCCGATCGCCGCGGACAGGGGCACGGGTCGCGTCTTCTGAACGCGTGCGTCGACCTCCTCGCGCAGTCCGGGCACACGGAGGCGCTGACCTGGATTCCCTTGGACGATGAGCCGCGTCGCGCCTTCATGATGTCTGCCGGCTGGGGACCTGACGGCGCCTATCGGGATCTGCTGGTGATCGGCGAGCAGGCCGTGCGCGAGGTCCGCCTCGGCACCCGCATCGTCGACGACGTCACTCCGGAAGCAGATTCCCCGGATTCATGACGCCCTCGGGATCGACGCGGTCCTTCACCGAGCGCAGGACGTCGATGCCGAGCGGGCCGATCTCGCCCTCCAGCCACGGAGCGTGATCGCGACCGACCGCGTGGTGATGCGTGATGGTGGCTCCCTCGGCGGCGATGGCGTCGCCGACGGCCCGCTTGGCCCGCGCCCACTGCCCGACCGGATCAGACTGGTCGGCGACCGCGATGACGGTCGTGTAGAGCGAGGCGCCCGTCTCGTAGACGTGCGAGACGTGCGACATGACGTAGGGGCCGGGACGCGGACCGAGTGCGTTAGCCAGCGCCGCGTTAACGGCGTCGTGGAGTGCCGGCAGGGCCGCCCACGACGTCGCCGTCTCGACGGTCTCGACCAGGTAGCCCGCGTCCATCAAGGCGTCGCGCAGGAACGGCCCCTCGAAGCGGTGCCGCCGCCACGACTGCCCCGCGCGGCGACCGAGGCTGACCGCACCGTGTCGCTTCAGGACCCGCCAGGTCGCCGACCGTCGATCGCGAGTCGTGTCGCGATCGACGCCTTCCCAGCCGAGGATCGCCAGCGACGCCCGGTCGCCGTCGATTCCGCGCACGCGCAGGTATCGCTCGAGGGCGGCGCCCACCACGCCCCCGGGCGCCGACATCAGCAGGGTCGTGCGCGTCTCATCGGCATCCGACAGCCGCATGACGTCGGCGGTCGCGCGCGACTGCGCGGCCTCGCGGAATGCCTCCCGGCCGGCGGCGAAATCCGGCAGCAGAACGCCCTCGTAAATGCGCTCCTCGGGCAGTCGTCGCACGCGCAGTCCCACGCGGGTGATGACTCCGAGGCTGCCCTCGCTGCCGACGAAGAGCTCGCGCAGGTCAGGCCCCGCCGCCGATGACGGCCCACGGCCGAGGTGGAGAGATCCTGCGGGGGTCGCGACGGTGAGCGACTCGACCATGTCGTCACTGCGGCCGTAGCCGGTGGACGCCTGGCCGGACGATCGCGTGGCGACGTAACCCCCGATGCTGGCGCGCTGCCAGGACTGGGGCAGGTGCCCGAGCGTGAAGCCACGCGCGGCCAGCAGTGCCTCCAGGCGCGGCCCGGTGATGCCCGGCTCGACGTGCGCGATGGCGGACGTCGTATCGAGGTCGACCAGCGCGTTCATGCGCCGCAGGGACAGGGCGATGTGCGACCGCCCAGCGCGCAGTCCGCCCACCACGGAGGTGCCACCACCCAGTGGCACGACCGCGATGCCGCGCGCAGAGCACAGGCGGAGCACGTCGACCACCTGCTCGTGCGTATCGGGAGAGACCACCGCATCGGGGGCGTCGGCTGCATCTCCCGAGCGACGCCGCGCATAGTCGGTGTACGACGCGCCGCCCAGATGGGCCAGCCGAGACGCGCGATCAGTGGCCACGTGATCATCGCCCACGACCGAGGCGAGTGCAGCCAGGTCATCGGCGCTCATGCGCCCCTCGGGGAGCGCCCACTCGTCCGGTCCCTGAGCGGGCCAGGGATTCGCGATGCCGACGTGCTCGCGGAGGAATTCGCGCATGTCAGGCTCGAGCGTCACCGGCTCCTTCGGGGTGCCCCATCGATACGACAGTTCACCGGCCTCGGACATGGGCACAGTCTGACACCGCCTCACGTGACCACCGCAGCGCATGGCACGCTGCCGTCGTGCCCGCCCCTGCCACCACGGCCGACCTGACACGCGCGCGTCGGGAGCGAGATCGCGATGCCCTTGCCGCGGGCGAGTCCGTCGACGTCCTCGTGGTCGGAGGCGGGGTGACCGGCGTCGGCGTCGCTCTCGATGCCGCCACGCGCGGCCTCTCGACCGCACTCATCGAGGCCGAGGACCTCGCCTTCGGTACGTCGCGCTGGTCGAGCAAACTCATCCACGGAGGCCTGCGCTATCTCGCGCACGGCGACGTCGCCGTCGCCTGGGAGAGCGCGACCGAGCGCAGCCACCTCATGGGCACGATCGCCCCCCACCTCATCCGGC
>JBJTIQ010000206.1:0-2683 GCA_046095085.1 Actinomycetota bacterium
GGAGCGACTGCACGTGCGTGTCCGAGCAGAAGCTCCCCGTGACGCCGAGGCCGCGCGATCGCTCCTGCGATCGGAGCTGATTGATCTGGTGGGGCCCGATCTCGACCGCTCCTTGCGCACCAGCCGCGACGGTGGCCCAGCCGTCATCCTCGTCGTGGGGGTCAATGGCACCGGCAAGACGACGACGACGGGCAAGCTCGGACGCCTGCTGGTGGCCGAGGGACGCTCGGTCGTCCTTGGTGCGGCCGACACCTTCCGGGCGGCGGCCGCCCAACAGTTGCAGACGTGGGGTGACCGCGTAGGTGCGGCGGTCGTTCGCGGCCCCGAGGGGGGCGATCCAGCGGCGGTTGCCTTCGATGCCGTAGGTGCTGGCACGGCTGCGGGTGTCGACACGGTGATCATCGACACGGCGGGCCGATTGCACACCAAGGTCGGGCTCATGGACGAACTCGGCAAGGTCAAGCGCGTCATCGAGAAGCAGGGACCCGTCGATGAGGTGCTCCTGGTCCTCGATGCGACGACCGGCCAAAACGGCCTCACCCAGGCGCGGGTGTTCTCCGAGGTAGTCGACGTCACGGGAATCGTCCTGACCAAGCTCGATGGCACGGCCAAGGGTGGCATCGTCGTGGCCGTCCAGCGCGAGCTCGGCGTGCCGGTCAAATTGGTCGGCCTGGGCGAGGGGCCCGACGACCTCGCGCCGTTCTCGGCCGAGGAGTTCGTCGATGCTCTGCTCGCCGACCCCGCGTAACACCGTCGTAACTCGAGGGGCGAATCCTTCACCGGCACGAAACACGCGCCGTCAGCCCGTGCAACACGGCCACCCAAGACTCACGCCCAGATCGCAGTGCGCGATCCGAGTGGGTGTGGCCCGACAGGGCCGGGGCGACACCCCTTCCATCATGGAAGAGGAGGAAGGATGGAGGGAATCGAGCTCAGCGCCGGCGACACCGCATGGGTGCTCATGGCCGCCGCGCTCGTCCTGCTGATGACGCCCGGGGTCGCGTTCTTCTACGGCGGCATGGTGCGAGCGAAGAGCGTTCTCAACATGATGATGATGTCGTTCCTCGCCATCGGCATCGTTACGGTGCTGTGGGTCGCCTTCGGCTTTTCGCTGGCCTTCGGCGACGGGGGCAACGGGTTCATCGGTGACCTGTCGTGGTCGGGACTGCAGGGCCTCGTTGGGCAGTTTGCGATCAATGGCGGGGTGTATCCGATCCCGGCCCTGATTTTCGCGATGTTCCAGCTCATGTTCGCAATCATCACGGTGGCCCTCATTACCGGTGCGATTGCCGACCGGACCAAGTTCTTGGCCTGGGGCATCTTCGCGGCCGTCTGGGTGACGATCGTCTACTTCCCCGTCGCGCACTGGGTCTTCGACTTCGGCAACGAGGAGCTCGGTGGCGCAGGCGCCGGGTGGCTCGCCAACCTGGGGGTCCTCGACTTCGCGGGTGGCACGGCGGTGCATATCAATGCCGGCGCAGCGGCCCTCGCTCTCGTCATCGTGATCGGCAAGCGAGTTGGCTTCGGGCGCGTGCCGATGAAGCCGCACAGCCTTCCCTTCGTGCTCCTTGGCGCAGCCCTGCTCTTCTTTGGCTGGTTCGGCTTCAATGCCGGTTCGGCTCTCGGCGCCGGCCAGGTGGCGGCACTTGCCTTCACCAACACCATGGTGGCCACCGCCGCGGGCATCCTCGGCTGGCTCCTGGTCGAAAAACTGCGCGACGGGCCCGCGACGAGCCTCGGCGCGGCATCGGGAGCCATCGCTGCGCTGGTCGCGATCACCCCCGCGTGTGCGTTCGTCGCTCCCTGGGGTGCGATCGTCATCGGTCTGCTTGCGGGCGTGATCTGCGCCTTCGCGGTCACCCTCAAATACCGCTTCGGCTACGACGACTCACTTGATGTCGTCGGCGTACACCTCGTCGGCGGCATCGTCGGCTGCCTGCTCATCGGCTTCCTCGCGACCACGGAGGTCAACGCACTCGGCAAGGACGGGCTGTTCTACGGCGGAGGATGGGGCGTGCTGTGGACCCAGGCCATCGGCGCCTTTGCCGTCATGGCCTACTCGTTCATCGTCACGCTAATCCTCGCCTTCATCATCAAGGCTGTGATCGGCCTGCGGATCAACCGCGACGACGAGCTGTCGGGCATCGATGTCGCCGCACACGCCGAGTCGGCCTACGAACTCGGGGACACGGGCGGCGGCGGCGTCTTCGCCGGCGTCGGTCACCACTCGCACGGAGGGGAGAGGTAGATGAAACTCGTCACCGCCATCATCAAGCCGTTCAAGCTCGAGGACGTCAAGACTGCTCTCGAGGAGCGTGGCGTGCGCGGCATGACCGTCAGCGAGGCCAGTGGCTTTGGTCGCCAGGGTGGCCACACCGAGGTCTACCGCGGAGCCGAGTACACCGTCGACCTGGTGCCGAAGGTGCGCGTCGAGATCGTCGTCGACGATGCCGATGTCGACACGGTCGTCGACGCAATCGTGGCCGCCGCCAAGACCGGCAAGATCGGCGACGGCAAGGTTTGGGTCGTGCCCGTCGAGAGCATCGTGCGCGTGCGCACCGACGAACGCGGAGTGGACGCGATCTGATCGTGCAGGCGAGTGCGTACCGCGAGGCGCGCCGCGAACTCCTGGGGCAATCCGCCCGCGGGCAGTTCGCGGCGCGTCGGTGCGCGCTCGTCGACC